>CADAOA010000053.1:0-11277 GCA_902789435.1 uncultured Bacteroidia bacterium
TCATTCAAGATAATGCCAAAGTGGTATCTTGGAGAGGATATACTCAGAGAGTTCAAGGTAATAGTCTATCCTAGAAAAGGTTACCCAGTCAAGACACAGTGCCGCAAATACAAGGCCCTGTATCTGGAAGACGCCCCTCTGAACGACATCTCCTCCACTCAGATCCGTAACGGGGAACTATAGCTTTATCCGTTCCCAGATACAGTTCGGAATCAGCCTCCAGAAGAAAACCAGAATACGGTAGCGCCAGTCGATTACCGCAACTCTCTTTTTCCTCTCTACCGCCCTGACAATCTTCCGTGCAACCTTCTTCTGGTCCATAAGCATAGGATAATGATGCTTTGAAGTGTCAAGAAGCGGAGTGTCCACGAATCCGGGACGGATATCGGTGAACCTTATTTTCAGCCCCGAGCTCCGCGACAACTGCGCAAGTGCCTGGATATAAGTGTTGTCGAAACTCTTGGTTGCGGAATACGACGGGGCCGGGCCCAGGCCTTTCACTCCGGCAATCGAGCTGATGACTGCAATGTGGCCTTCCCCTTTCTGCCGGAAATAATGCCAGGCGGAGTCAACCATCCTCGTAAAGCCGAGAGCATTGGTGGAAACAGTCTTGAGTTCTTTGGAAAGATCCAGTTCCCCGTTGTGCCATCCCACTCCGGACCCGTGGAAGTAAAGGTCCATTCCCCCTATCTTGTCTATCAGGGACAAAAGGTGTTCGGGAGCATTCTCCTTTTCAACATCTATAACCTGGTATTCAATGTTTTGAGGAAAGAGCTGCTGGAGTTCCTTCAGTTTCTCCTCACGCCTTCCGGCAACGCCGATCTTCCAGCCTTTCCCGGCCAGAATACTCGCGACTTCCTGCCCCATTCCGGAGGTCGCGCCAATAATGACAGCTCGTTTCATTTTATTCTCCTATGATCCTTGCCATTTCTCCGGATGGCGGAGCCTCAATGCAAATGTACCTGTCATTGCCCGTGGCCTCTCCCCTGGCGTCTTTCCTCCCCACCGGGTGGATAAATTCTATACGCCTGGCATGCAGACAGATGGACCCGTCCCTATTGGACCGTCTGGAACCATACTTGACGTCTCCTTTTATAGGACATCCTATGGACGAAAGCTGGCAGCGTATCTGATGGTGCCTTCCGGTAAGAAGCATAACTTCCAGAAGGGTGTAATGGTCCAGTTCCTTTATTATGCGGTAAAGCAGCCGGGCTTCCTTGTATCCCGCAGGCGGAGTGCCCTTTCCCTTGAAAGGATAGGACTTGTTGTTTTTTTCATCGCGATAAAGATAATCGCGGAGTTCCACCCATCCGTCCTCTATCGCCACACCGTCCGGCACTCCGTCCAGAGGTGTCTGTACCAGAGCCCAGTAGGTTTTGTGGACATCTCCTTCGCGGAGCATCTCGTTGATCCTTTCCAGCCCCTTGCCGGTCTTGGCGAAGAGCACGGCTCCGCTAACGGGGCGGTCCAGACGGTGGGCAACTCCCATGAACACCTGGCCTGCCTTGCCGTCTCTCTGGGCTATAAAAGCCTTGAGGGTTTCGCTCAGCGGCTCGTCCCCTGTCTTGTCTCCCTGGACGATTTCCCCGCTTCTCTTGTTGAAGATCAGGAAGTGATTGTCTTCAAACAATATCCTTGAAGAGATATCCCCGAACTCTTCCTCTGAAAGTTTCCTGTATACTGCTGCCTGTTCCAATCTTGGTTTTATTTTACATATAAGTACTCGGTCCCAACTCCATATGCGTGCAGGCTGCCGTATTTGCCGCCGCCTTGATAATCTTCTGCCCAGGAAACCCTGGTAGCCATCTTGCCGTGCTTGGTATTTGCGATAGAATAGCCATAGACAACCCTGCGGACAGGCTGGCCGAGCGCGTTCTTCTGGATTTCCCAGGAATTGCTGACAATAACGACCTTGATGGCATCCTTGCCCTTCTTCTTTTCTGCTGCAAGAGCCTGAGCATTCAGCGAGGCATTCATACTGCCGGCCTTAGGTACAGGCTTGAATTCAAGATTATCCAGGGAATTGCCCTTGATGGCTTCCTTCAGGGCGGAAGCATAGGTGAGAGCTTTCTGATAATAGATGGCGAACTGGTCTTTCATTACCCCGTTCTGCGTTTCACGGCACCACTCCACAGGATAGCCTTCGAACAATATTGAGATATTCGTGGCCATATTCAAATCCAGCTTTGCCACCCTTAAGGCATCTTCCTCGGCGAACACAGGATCAAGCTTATAATCACAGAAATACGCTTTCCCCTTGTTTCTTGTAAACAGAACCGAGCCGATTCCCATAACACCTTCTTCACTTGCCTGGTTTCCGGCAACATGCATACCTACGTGCATCAAAGGAGGACGGTCCAGATAGAAAGCTCCCGTATTGTCTTTTTTGTAATCACCGTTGTTAATGAGATTCATTATCTCACCGATCTTGACATAGAAAGCCTGCCAGTTGCCGAATTCTTTCTTCAATTGCATCTCAAGCTCGTAGTTCTCTCCCTGCTGCATTTCCTGGAGGGTTTTCCTTACCCACTTGAAACGGGCTGTAAGCTTTTCCGCAAGAGTCTTTGCCTCCGACTGGGATGTCTTTCTCAATCCCCAGGCCACGCTGTTAAGATATTTTCCGGATTCATCATAGTCGCTATAGGATGTTTCCATGGCCATGATCCGTGGGATTTCAGGCCCGGAACCATAAGATTTCACCTGCTCCTTCTGAGATGGCACCCTGGAGGCGGAGGTTGATTTCTGAGAAGAATTGGATGTAGAGGTGGTTTGCTGGGAATCATTGCCAAGTGCATTATCCACCGCATTCTCTACAGCCTTCTCTGTCTTTTCCTTCACAGCCTTCTTGGCTTTATTGAGAACCCCCTTAAGCTGGGCCTGTGCACAAACGCAGACACCCAATGACAATATCACAGCCAAAAGAGATTTTAAGAAGAAATTTGTTTTCATGATAGAGAGTTTAAAGTCTTGAACCTATGTTTATGTCTCAAATATAAGAATTTTTATCTAACTTAGATGCTGGAAAAACTGGATTCAATTAATAACCTAATAATCAAATTTCTTTATGAAAAACTTCACCAAAGCATTCGGTATGGCAATTCTGGCTATTGCCTTTATCCTGGTTTCAGGATGCAAGAACAACACTTCCAATGCACAGAAAACCATTACAGGAGTATCAAATTCATTACAGCAAGACATTGAAAACATGGCAGAAGACGCACTTGAACCTAAAGTTGCTGTTGACGGCAACACAATCACTTACGGAGACCACTCCTATACCGTTTCCGGAGAGTTCACCGATTCTTACAAAGTTCCTACTGCATTTGTGACATTCACAAACTTCCCTGCAGACTATGAAGAATTCGAGGCTGTTTACAACGGACTTCTCGGAAAGAGCATCCAGGGAACGGCAGCAATGATCCCTATGGCTATCGAACTCTATGCAAGAGACGCATCGGTCGGAGAAAGATGCCTCAACCTTCTGTGCAACAGCTCTTCTACCGTAAGCAACATCACCCGTATCCTGAAGACCAAGCTGGTTCCTTCCGAGCATGCCCCGGCAAACGATCCTTACATTCAGCGATATATGGCTGCGGCTCTGCTCAAGGGCGCAAAGGCTGACAACGCTTACAGCCCTGACATGCCTTATACCGTAGAGATGGCAGCATCCCCTAACGGAGTTCATAACGTTACCGGCGGAACTGACACGTTCATCTACATTATCGCTCACGGCTGGGACACTTTCCAAAGAGGCGTGGAGATCTTCAAGGCAGACGGAAGCGATATGTACAAAGTCTACAACTGCCCTTCCTGCTACACCCAGTGCAAGAACATAAAGGGTGAATGGGCCGGACTCCAGTAGCATTTGCCACAAAGACCATAAAGACCTCCTGAAATGACAATCAGGAGGTTTTTTTATATCCGGATCATCCGTGATTTGACAAAATGGCAGAAAAATGTCGCATAGCGGCAGTGGCACAATGTTGGCTGTTTCTCCATCGCGGAGAAAGATTCTCCCCAAGAATGAATAAACAAAAAAAGGAGATAAAATCATGGGAAAAATTATCGGAATCGACTTGGGAACAACCAACAGTTGTGTCTCAGTAATGGAAGGCTCTGAGCCTACCGTAATCATCAACAGCGAGGGAAAGAGAACAACCCCTTCTGTAGTGGCTTTCACCGGAAACGGAGAAAGGAAGATCGGCGATCCTGCAAAGCGTCAGGCCATCACCAACCCTACCAAGACCATATACTCTATCAAGAGGTTTATGGGTGAGACTTATGACAGGGTGCAGACAGAAATTTCAAGAGTTCCTTATAAAGTCGTACGCGGTGACAACAACACACCGAGAATCGACATAGACGGCAAGCTCTATTCTCCTCAGGAGATTTCAGCGATGGTTCTCCAGAAGATGAAGAAGACTGCAGAAGACCATCTGGGACAGACAATTACAGAGGCTGTCATCACAGTTCCTGCATACTTCTCAGATTCTCAGAGGCAGGCCACCAAGGAAGCCGGAGAGATTGCCGGACTGCACGTAAAGAGAATCATCAACGAGCCTACGGCAGCAGCTTTGGCATACGGACTGGACAAGAAGGAAAAGGACGCGAAGGTTGCAGTGTTCGACCTTGGCGGCGGTACCTTCGATATATCAATCCTTGAGCTGGGCGACGGCGTATTCGAGGTTAAGTCCACCAACGGTGACACCCACCTCGGAGGTGACGACTTCGACCACGTTATCATCGACTGGATGGTTCAGGAATTCAAGAACGAGCACGCTGGCGCAGACCTCAGCAAGGACCCTATGGCCCTGCAGAGACTGAAGGAAGCTGCCGAGAAGGCAAAGATCGAGCTTTCAAGCCAGACCACAACCGAGATCAACCTGCCTTACATCATGCCTATAGACGGTGTGCCTCAGCACTTTGTAAAGACCCTTACCAGGGCTAAGTTCGAGGCTCTGGCAGACAGCCTGTTCCAGAAGTGCATCGAGCCTTGCCGCAAGGCCCTTTCAGACGCTCACCTTAGCGCAAGCGACATCAACGAGGTATTGCTCGTGGGCGGTTCAACCCGTATCCCTAAGGTACAGCAGATGGTAAAGGATTTCTTCGGCAAGGAGCCTAACAAGAGCGTAAACCCTGACGAGGTTGTGGCTATCGGCGCATCTATCCAGGGCGGTGTTCTGGCAGGCGACGTAAAGGACGTGCTTCTGCTCGACGTTACTCCTCTGAGCCTCGGTATCGAGACCTACGGCGGAGTGTTCACCAAGCTGATCGAGTCCAACACCACCATCCCTACCCGCAAGAGCCAGATATTCTCTACGGCTTCTGACAACCAGCCTTCTGTAGAGGTTCACGTCCTCCAGGGAGAGCGTCCTATGGCTTCCGGAAACAAGACTATCGGAAAATTCCATCTGGACGGCATCATGCCGGCTCCAAGAGGTGTTCCTCAGATTGAGGTAACCTTCGATATCGACGCCAACGGTATCCTTAACGTTTCCGCTAAGGACAAGGGAACCGGCAAGGAGCAGCAGATCCGTATCGAGGCATCAAGCGGCCTGAGCGATGCAGAGATCAAGAGGATGAGAGACGAGGCAAAGGCCAACGAGCAGGCCGACAAGGCTGAAAGGGAGAAGGCCGACAAGCTCAACAACGCGGATGCACAGGTATTCGCCAGCGAGAAGAACCTGAAGGACTACGGCGACAAGATTCCTGCAGACAAGAAGGCAAGGATCGAGGAAGCCACCAGGAAACTGAAGGAAGCCCATCAGAACAAGAACATCGCTGAGCTGGATAACCTTATGAACCAGCTGAACGAGGCTTGGCACGCTGCCAGCGAGGAAATGAACCGCGCCGCAGGTGCACAGCAGGGCCCTAATCCTGGCGCAGGAACCCAGGGAGGCTACGGCCAGAACACCGGAAACTCCGGCAGCACCGGAACCGGCTCCAACGGCCAGGACGGCGAGGTAACCGACGTGGACTTTGAGGAAGTCAAGTAATCATCCTTGTCCGAATGAAAAGGCGTGTTTCTACGGAAGCACGCCTTTTTTATGTTAATTTCTCAACGATTTTTCAACATCGCTGAGAATTTTTAATTATTTGCGGCGGATTTGATGATTTTTTCATATCTTTGGAGAATCGAATAAAGCAATTTTTCAGATTAATAATAGAACAACGAATATGGACTGGTTAGAAAAGTACAGCGACCGCATCGTAAGCGCGCAAGATGCGGCAAAAGCAATCCAGAGCGGAATGAACATCGTCTTAGGCCACTCTGCCGCAGCTCCTCAGGAGATTCCTTTGGCTATGATGGACCAGAGAGAGAGGCTCAAGGACGTGAACATTTACCACATGGTAACCCTTCACCCTGCAACCTATATGTTGCCTGAGGGTTACGGTCATTTCCGCCACATCACAAACTTTGCTCACGGAAACACCAGAGAAGGCCTCAACGATGACCGCGGAGACTTCTTCCCTTACTACTACCATCAGATCGGAGACTGGTTCGACACCCGCTATCCGATTGACGTTGCAATGATTACCGTTACTCCTCCTAACGAGGACGGATATTGCAGCCTCGGCATTTCCGTAGATTACACCAAGCTTGCCGTTGACCGCGCAAAGATGATCATCTGCGAGATGAACGACCAAATGCCTTTCCTGGGCTATGGAGACTGCCTGATCCACATTTCCAAACTGGACTACATCGTGAAGACCTCCAAGCCTATGTTCCAGCTTCCTAAGCCAACCATAGGACCTGTAGAGGAGAAGATCGGCGAATACTGCGCTTCACTGGTTGAGGACGGTGCCACCCTGCAGCTTGGTATCGGCGCCATTCCTGACGCAGCCCTGCACTATATGACCAACAAGAAGGACCTCGGAATCCATACCGAGATGTTCTCTGACGGCGTTGTAGAGCTTGTAAAGAAGGGAGTTGTAACGAACGCAAAGAAGAAGCTTCATCCAGGCAAGCTGGTTACCGGATTCCTTATGGGAAGCCAGATGCTCTACGACTTCGTGGACCACAATCCTGACGTTCTGATGTTCCCTGTAAACTACTGCAACGACCCTAGGACCATCTGCCAGATGGATCACTTCGTATCCATCAACTCGGCTCTTGAGATGGACCTCCAGGGCCAGAGTACTGCAGAGACCATCGGCCTGAAGGTATTCAGCGGAACGGGCGGACAGGTAGACTTCATCCGCGGAGCTTCCTGGAACAGGACCAGCAAGGCTATCCTGGCCTTCCCTTCCACTGCAAAGCACGGAGAACTTTCACGTATCAAGGCCTTCCTGACAGAGGGTGCCGGAATCACCACTCCAAGAGACGATATAGACTATGTTATCACCGAGTACGGTATCGCTCACCTGAAGGGTGCAACTCTCAGAGACAGGGCCAGAATGCTTATCGGCCTGGCTCATCCTAAGTTCCGCGACGACTTGATCAAGGAGTTCGAGAGAAGATTCCCTCGTACGCCTTACAAGCCTTGGGAGGGCACAACTGAAATGGTTTACTAGGTTGACATTTAAACAATAACACAGTATGTACGACAAAGAACGCGGGCTCTATATAGCCCACAGTGACAACGGCCCTATCAGTCTGGTTGGAAAGATGGCCAACCGCCACGGCCTTATTGCCGGTGCTACAGGTACCGGAAAGACTGTTTCCCTGCAAGTTATGGCAGAGAGTTTCTGCCAGGTGGGAGTACCTTGCTTTATGGCGGATATGAAAGGCGACCTTTCCGGAATCAGCCAGGCCGGCAAGCTAAGCGGCTTCATCGAGAAGCGCAAGGACGAGTTCGGAGTTCCGGACCCTCAGTTCCAGCCATGTCCTGTAAGGTTCTTTGACGTGTTCGGAGAGCAGGGCCATCCTATGAGATCCACCATCTCCAGGATGGGCCCTCAGCTTCTCTCCAGAATCCTTGAGCTCAACGACACCCAGGAGGGAGTGCTCAACATCCTTTTCCGCATCGCCGATGAAAAGGGCCTTCTTCTGGATGATATCAAGGACCTACGCTCCATGCTCAACTATCTTGGCCAGCATGCCGCAGAGTACACCACAATGTACGGCAACATTGCCACCCAGAGCATCGGAGCCATCCAGCGTTCCCTGCTGACCCTTGAGAACCAGGGCGGAAACAACTTCTTCGCCGAGCCTGCCTTCGATATCATGGACCTTCTCCAGATAGACCTGGCTACCGGCAAGGGCATAATGAACGTCCTGGCGGCAGACAAGCTGATGCACAACCCTAAGCTCTACTCCACCTTCCTGCTCTGGCTGCTGAGCGAGCTCTACACCACCCTTCCTGAAGTCGGTGACCAGGACTTCCCTAAACTTGTCTTCTTCTTCGACGAGGCCCACATGCTGTTTGAGGGCACTTCCAAGAGCCTGACAGACAAGATCGAGCAGGTAATCCGCCTCATCCGTTCAAAGGGTGTGGGAGTCTATTTCATCTCCCAGCTTCCTACAGACATTCCTGAAGTGATTCTGGGCCAGCTCGGAAACCGCATCCAGCATGCCCTGAGGGCCTATACTCCTAAAGACCAGAAGGCTGTAAAGGTTGCCGCCGAGACTTTCCGCTCCAACCCTGCCTTCAAGACAGAAGAGGCTATAATGGCTCTTGGAACCGGCGAAGCTCTGGTTTCCTTCCTTGACGAAAAGGGCGCTCCTAGAATCGTTGAGAACGCCAAGATTCTCTTCCCTCTTAGCCAGATCGGCCCAATTGACGAAAGCCAGAGGAGAGACATCATCAAATCTTCCCGCCTTTCAGGCAAATACGACAAGATTCACGAAAGGGAATCTGCCTTTGAAACTCTCCTTGAACTGACAAAGAAAGAGGAGGAAGAAAAGCAGAAAGCCAAGGAAGAAGCCGAGAAGCAGAAACAAAAGGAGAAGGAAGAAAAGGAAAAAGCCAAGAATAAAGGCAAGAGCGGCCTGAGCAAGATTTGGAAGGCCATCATCACCGCCCTGACCGCAACTCTTGCAACCATCGTAGGCAACAAGCTCACAGGCACAAAGAGCAAGACCAGCGCCGGCAAGAAGATCATCAAGAACACCACTACCGCCGCCACCCGTCAGATCACCAGAGACATCCTTGGCAACCTGATAAAGTAAGGCACAAAGCAAAAGCTCCCGACTTCTTATTGAGGCCGGGAGTTGTTGTTTTCCTGTCAAGGGCATTACATAAGTCGTATTTCGCATAGGACCTTTTTATGTTTCTTGTTTAAAAGAAAATGTCGTGTCCATTTCAGTCGATTCTGTAGTTTAATCTAATGCCTGCTTCTATTTTTTGGGAATGCTCCCCTTGAATGCATTATTGCCATATTCGTGAGCAGAATAATAAGGGATATATCCCATATAATAATATTCCCTATAACCTAAATTATCCTTTTTAAAATCTTTCATAATAGGATAAACAAATTCTAACTGCACCTCCAACACGCAGGCAATAGGACCTTCTTCGGAAAAAGCAGGTGACATAAACTTCTTTCGGGTAAAATCCTTACATATATTCTGCAATTTGCTGTCCAAAACTACGCTTCCTGTTGACTGTACAACATTTACCCCAAGCAAGGAGCCCTTTTCATTGAAACAAAAGGAAAAAACGGGTGTATATAATTTATTCGATCTGTTTTTCAAATCATTATTTCTAAAGAAATATTTAATGTAGTCTGTAATAGCTAACTGATACTCTACTCCCTTATATTTTGGGAATTCCTTTATTACAGACTTCTCATCTCCCTTAACATAACTGATTTGAGCAAAAGACCACACTGGCATTAAACTTACAACACATGCCACTAAAATGATTTTTTGGAAAAAGGTTTTCATAATTCTGTGAATTCTAATTAGAAGTGCAACGACTTCCAAAGTCAAAGTTAAACATTATCTTACAATACTCCAACGGAGTCAGATAGCCGAGGGATTTGCGAGGCCTGTTGTTCAGTTTCCACTCAATCTCCTCAATCATCTTATCCGTCAGTTTGCTGAAATCCGTACCCTTCAGGATGTACTGGCGAATCAGACCGTTTGTATTTTCGTTTGCGCCCCCCATTGAGCTGGATGTTGAAAATAAACTAAAAAATGCTCGGTTTTTACCGGACAGCATAAATATTTCTGCTGTTGGTAGCTGTAAAGTTTAATTCCCCCTGTATTTTCCAGGCCAATATAACCCTTTTTGGTTTTCATCGGTACCATTTTTAATGGTCCAGTACCATTGGCTAGAGGGCATATAGAGTTCTCTATTTTGAACTTCTAAGCTTTTGCCGTTTGTCTTCTTCCCAGGAGGAAGACACATGTGAAAATACATTGGAAGCAAAACGGTTGAAGAAATGAATCCACCATTCTTACTGACTGCAGGGGATACCAGCTTATGACGTTTTACCAGCCTTTTGGAAAGCTGAAGCATTTTATTGTCTATATAATCGTACCCAGTGGACTTATGAAGATTAACAGAATCAACCTTTCCATTGGCATCGACATAAAACAACAGTTCAACATAGAACTCGTCAAAATCGCTTGACATGCTCTGCGATGTGGCATTATAAAGAGCTTCGTACATTCCTAAAGCAAAGTGCTTTTTGTTGTACATCGGTGGGGTTTCTATGACTTGGTCATTCGAAAGAAGAGATTCTGAATCTTGGCCCATTGCACATATAGGCAAACACAAGAATGAACGTTACCTTCAAAAATTTCGATTCAATCATTGATACAATCAACTCTGTAAAAAATGATATGAACAATCAGGCCGCCAGTGTAGAAGAAACAAACGCATCTGTTAATCAGATTATGGGCAGCATCCGCCTTATGAAAGAAAGCGTTGACTCTCAGGCAACAGCAGTTACAGAATCTTCTGCAGCTGTAGATCAGATGGTAGCAAACATTCGTTCCGTAACAAACATTCTTGAAAAGAATACCGGTACAGTTCTTGAATTATCAAACGCTTCTGATTCAGGAAGAAAAGCTGTTAAAACCGCAGTAGATGCAGCAAGACAAGTTATTGATGAATCTTCTTCCCTGATTGAAGCAAGCAAAATCATTCAGACTATCGCAAGCCAGACAAACCTTCTTGCCATGAACGCCGCAATTGAAGCAGCACACGCCGGAGAAGCAGGTAAAGGTTTCTCTGTTGTTGCTGATGAAATCCGTAAACTTGCAGAACAGTCAAATCAGCAGGGTAAAGTAATTGATGATAACCTTAAATCTCTCGCTTCATCCCTCTCACAGATTTCTACCACAACCAGTCAGGTTCAGGAAAAATTCGATGCCATTTATCAGCT
>CADAOA010000053.1:11283-12136 GCA_902789435.1 uncultured Bacteroidia bacterium
AGGAAAATCATATCATGAATGCCATGAGCGAACAGGCCGCCGGAAACCAGCAGGTTCTTGAAGCAATGCACAATATTTCCGATTCAACAACCGGCGTTAAAGATTCTGCAGCGGAAATGCTCTCTGGAGGAGAACAGATTGTTAAGGAGATGGGCTTGCTCGAATCAACTACAATCACCATCACAAACAATATGAATCAAATCAATACAGATATTGCTGACATAAAAACAAGCCTGAATATTGTTCACACAAGTTCAGATAAAAATCAGCAGGATATAAAAATTCTTGATGACACAATCGGAACTTTCAAACTATAATATAATATAATGTAATAAAGGGTCTGTTTCAAAAGTAGCCCTTTTTTTAATACTGAACTCATAGGAAAAATTATGAAAAAAGCCGTTAAAATTCCTCTTTTATTAATTTTGCTACTTCACATCTTTTTTTATTATTTGAATTTACTAATAAATAAAACTCTAATTTCTTTCCATCTTTTTGCCATACATTATTTCTTAGTTGCCAACCATTTTCTAATAACTCTTTCTTTCCTTCATTTACATCATACACATCACCTTCTTCTTTATATAAATAATTTTCTGGATTGATTGGAAAATTTATTTGAATGTACTTATTGTTAAATACCTCATATATTATCTTTTTTCTAAAGATGGTACAAAAGCTACTCACTCTACGTGTCTGAAGAGTGAGGGGGGCGTATTGTCGCCATTGGAGGATTACGAGGTCTTTTATGAGCCGCCAGCAATTTGGTCGGCAATTTACGAGAAGAAATTCTTGAAAAAAAATAAGATTGAGTTTCTAGATACGCCTGGGGCTTCGTATCAGGATGCTGGAT
>CADAOA010000054.1 GCA_902789435.1 uncultured Bacteroidia bacterium
GATGATGCGGCCGCTACGGTCGAGATGATCAAGGCGGACAGCTTCAACGATGTAGTCGTGCCCAAAACGCAAATGCGCGGCCTGGTTGGGATCGCTGAAAGAGGCTTCAGCCTTGGCGATTATGTCTTCAAGCAGAGGAATCACGCCATAGCGGGCTTTAATATCGGTGAAGAAAGAGAAATAGTTGTCAGCTTCCCAGAACTTCAAGACCTGCTCCTCAGAGAGAAGGTCATCAAACAGAGGCTCGCTTTCATAGTTGTGGTATCCGCAGATCAGCTGCCACAGTTCGCTCACAAAACCTGTCGGGCCATCCTCAAAAGCATCGAGGAACTTGCTGTCTGTAAACAGCTTGTCCAGAACATCCTGATAGCCGGAAACCCTCTTGAAGAAATCTGTATAGCCCTCCAGTTCCGCTTTCCTGTCATCTGTCTTGAAACGGCGGATCAGGCTTTTAGGAGCGCTTGGCGGAGCTATGATGCACATTCCGGTGTGGTCTGACCTAAGACGCATCGTGAGTTTTGGATTGCAGGTTTTAAGGCCCAGGGTGAAAGCCCCCATACTAACGATACATCTCTGGCTTGTGGATGAGATGGCATCTACCTTCTTCCTTCCCTTGAAAACTTTCGGGAACTGTTCGTACACGAATGTTCCAATGGCCTGGTGCTGGTCAAATCCCAGCGGAACCAGGTCTCCGGTGTTGATGTACGGATTCATATAGAAAGCTTCGTACTTCCTGACAAACTCCTTTCCGTATGGTGTAAGCACATTTTCCTCTTTAGCCTTGGAGAATACATCGCGGAGAAGAGTGTAAGTCTTCGGGTTCCAGGCATAGCGGGAGCCGTGTCTTCCATAGTGGCTTATATAGAAAGGCCTGTAGCCGGCAGGAGCCTTGCTAAGGGTTCCGAATTCATCCAGACGGTGCGGGCCTTCCATACCCCGGACCTTGCGGGCATCGGCCTTTAGTTGTTCCAACACATTGTACTGCTGAGCGTTCAGCAAAAAAGACGAGGAAAGGAATATTCCCCAAAAAAGTATCAGTATCTTCTTCATAACAATCAAAGATACTATATTCGCCGCAAATGGCATTATAATCCACAAATAGCCGTATCTTTACAAAAGCATAGAAGAACTTTTGGATTATGTATTTTTCAAACCATAACGAGGCTGTAACGTTCAGCTACACTTACGGCGGTCCGCTTGAAGTTGAAATAGATAAAGAAGGGCCTGTCTGCAAAGAAGACACGGATGTTTATCCGCTGGCAGACAAAGACTGGACAAAGGAACACAGCTACATAAGCCTTACCAAAGGCATTACAGAGGTAAAAGCAGGATTTCTGGAATCATTCAAGAATCTGAATGCTCTAATCATAAGCCGTTCGGTCACAAAGATAGAAATGACACCTCAGCTGAAAAAGCTTCTTTCCAAGAACAATGTTCTGATCCGCGGAGAATATAACACCTACGCCGAGTCTTTTGCCAAGGAGAACGGCTTGAAATTCCTTCAGGCAGACATTCTCCTAGCCATAGACTGCAATGAAGAACATTGCGAAAACACTTTCATAACGCTCCAATTCTTCCCGGACGGAAAGGCCAATATCAAATATGATGTATTCAGTGTGGGTATTTCAGCCGGCAACAATGGCGGAGGAACATATGAAAGAGAGCTTCCAAATGATTTCTGGAAAGGCTGCACTGTAGAAATATTTGCAGACAATTTTCCAGAGAGGCTCAGGGAAGCCTTGCTGAAAAACAATGAACTAAAGCATTTCCTTGCCGCTGTCAACAAAAAAGTGTAGTTTTCCGTTAGGTTCTGCGTCTAATGGGCAAACAAACAAGACAGACAATGACAGAAAGAGAATTCGAAAAGATGGTCAGAGAGCACAAGGGGACGATTTACACCGTCTGCTATATGTTCTCGCAGGACAATGAAGAGGTAGCCGACCTCTTCCAGGAGATCCTGATCAACCTGTGGAAAGGATCCGGAACTTTCCGTGGCGAAAGCAGCCTGAACTCCTGGATTTGGAAAGTGAGCCTGAATACCTGCATTTCTTCAGACCGCAAGAAAAAACGCCTCCCGAGAAAGGAGCCGCTGAGCATGAACATCAACCTGTTCGAAGACATGGATGAAGGCAGCCGCCAGTCCAACCTTCTCAGGGAGAGAATCTCCAAGCTCGGGCCGTTCGACAGGGCAATCGTCCTGCTGTGGCTGGAAAACCTCAGCTATGAAGAAATCGGCCAGATAGTCGGAATCAGCACCTCAAACGTCTCTGTCCGCCTTGTCAGAATCAAAGAACAACTCAAAAAGATGCAGTAAAATGGAAAACACAGATAACATCCTCAACGAAATGCAGCAGCAGCTGCGCCAGATGAAAGAAAAACTGGAAGGAGAAACCATCGTCAACGAAAAGATTCTTCGCAACGCATACCGCAAGACTCTGGGCAGCCTTCAGAGAAAGGCCCTCCGCCAGACAATTATCGGGATTGTTGCAATGCTTCTCAGCCTCAACCTCCTGAATGTCGGATTCTCCATTCCTTTCGTAATCGCGACAGAAGTGATGCTGGCTTTCTGCCTGGCGGCAACCATCATAATCAACAACAGGCTTCCAAAAATGGATACAGACCTTGTAACTGCAGCCAAGGGAATCGTACGCTTCAGAAAAGGCTACGCTAACTGGCTCTGGATCGGAATTCCTCTGCTTATCCTCTGGCTGGGCGGAATGGTCTATGAAATCATGAAAAACGAGGCATTCCCTTCAGAAGCAAAGTATGCGATGCTCATCGGTCTCGGAGTGGGAATCGTAATCGGCGGAGCTATTGGACTCATATTGCGCCACAACATCCTCTCAAAATCCGATGAAACCCTCGCCCAGATCAAGGATCTTACTTCCGAAGACTAGCCGCAGGAAAGGTTGATTAAAGTTAAACATATCAAAGAGATGCCGAATCTTAGCAAGGCATCTCTTTTTTATTTGGTTTTTGACTAGTTTGGTATGAATTATGCATATATTCTAATATGCGAATCTTGATGATCATACTGACGCTGTTCTTTATTTACCCCCTCTGTCCGGATGAAATAAACCTGACAACAAATGAGCAGATAGAAGTATTGGATTGTGATTTTGATGAGGAACAGGTTGAAGGAGAAATCTCGCTTTCAAGGAAATCGCATACCGTCAGAAGGAGTTTCACTAAAATCAGTTCGCAGAGACAATCTTTCACAAAAGACAGCAAAACTCTTGCAACAAGTCTTAAAGAGTTTACGCTTTCACCGCATTCAAAAGATATCTTATTGTCATCCTGCCTGTTAAGGTTGTAGACTATCCTGTGCATCATAGAGTACCGGAGCTTTGTCTCTGGCTGCCGAGTTGTTTCACTAATCTATAACTTCAACATGTGCTTAATACATAAATGGGTACAATAAATATCGTATCTGCAATCCTCGCCCTGATGTCGGGCATAGGTATTTTCCTCACCACTTCTGTTGGAGCACATTACCTTTCTCTTTCTTCCAATGCTGAAAGAATTGCAGACCATTTGATAAATATCGCAAAGTCGATCCGTTCGACCTACATTTTTAATTAACACTTTAATAAAAATCATTATGAAAAATTTACTAATCAAAGCCGCTGCCGTTATTCTGGCACTTTCATCCCTGGCAGGATGCTCAAAAGACGACAACCACGATGATTTCTCAAATATCCCCGAAGAAGTCAAAGCTGATTTTAAGAATCGCTTCCCTTCTGCCACAAAAGTCGAGTGGGAGTTTATTGCCAACACCGTCAAGGCAGATTTCGTAATGGAGAATACAGACTATGAAGCTTTTTGGAAGAACAGCACGTCATGGAACTGGATCCGCACTGAAAAAGACGTGAACATAACCAAGACTCCGCTTCCTTCAGCGGTCCAGAACTACCTGAACACCGAATTTGCAGGATGGAAGATAGAAGATGTAGATTACATCTGGGTACCGGGAGACGAGTTCTTTGAAATCAGTCTTGATATGGCCGGAAAACCGGACACCATCATCTACATACACCAAGACGGAACTCTGGTCGCTTAAATGCTTAAATACCGCCTCCGTGCCGGCTCCGGGAATTTCTCAATGGAATACCGGAGCATGGTGCGCGGCATTTTCGAGGCTCGCTTGTCAAGGAATCTCCTCAGCGACGCCTCGTTTTTTTTGCCGGCTTCCCTGAGCAGCCATCCTACCGCTTTCTGCAGAAGGTCATGAAGAGGAACCTTGTCACAGTCCTCAAGAAAAGTCTCGGCGATGGAATATGTATCGCTGAGCTGATTCTTGCGGACAAAGGCCATCGTTGAAACTATGCCGATTCTCCGCTCCCAGATGTTTTTGCCGTTTCTTGCCAGTTCATAAAGCAGAGAGCGGTCCTTGTCCAGAAGCCACTCGCCCAGAAGGCTGTAGCAGGAAAGGTCCACCAGATCCCAGTTGTTGATGCGGTTTGTGTGGGCAAGATAGAAGTCCACGCACCGCTTCTGCAGGTCTTCCTGCTTTTTCTTCCCCGCTCTGGAAAAGAATTCAACCAGACAAAGCAGTGAAGCCAGACGGACCTCGTGCCAAGGGCTGAGAATGCACTCCTGAAGATTCTCAAATGAGACCTCCTTCCAGCATTCCTTTACAACGGCTCTTGTAACAGGCACCTTGATTCCCAGGAACTTGTCCCCTTCGCCGTACTGTCCGGGCCCGGTCTTGAAAAAACGCATCAGTCCAGCCACCTGGCTTTCGTCGCGGCGGCTCAGCATATTCTGAAGAAGAATATTACTCTTTGACATCGTTGACCAGATCTTTAATCTTGGATGCCGGCACTCCTCCCACAAGACAGTTGTCAGGAACGTCTTCGTGAACCACCGCCCCGGCTGCTATGACCACATTGTTGCCTACGGTAACTCCAGGCAGGATGGTCACATTTCCGCCAATCCACACGTCGTTGCCGATTCTGACAGGCTTTGCCTCAGCGATATAATCTCGCCTGCCCTGTGGAGAAAGCGGATGTCCGACGGTTGTAATCAGAGTGTTCGGCCCTATCATCACGTGATTGCCGATGTAAACCTCACGGATATCCAGGATGGTGAGGTTGAAATTTCCTGTAAAATCATCGCCGATGAAGATGTTCTTCCCGCAGTCGCAGCCAAAGGTCTTGGAAATCCATACCCTCTGGCCCACTGCCCCGAGCATCTTCTGAAGGCACTTGTACTGAGCCTCATAGTCTGTTCCGTCAATGGCGTTGTACTCCTCGCACCACTTGATTGCGCGGCTCTTTCTTGCAATCATTTCTGCATCTGCATAGCAGTACGGCAGACCGGCATTCAGTTTTTCAAGTTCAGTCATAAGGCAAAAATACAATTTCTATTGAGTACATTTGCAAAAAATAAAACCAAATGAGACATTACAGAACCCTTCTGGCAATCCTTGCCGCATACCTTATTCTTGCAGCAGGTTCTGCCTGCTCACACAAGCACCTGACTCCTGAAACGCCTGACACCCCTGAAAACTACAGGCCGGTCATGGGCAATTATTCTGAAATCAACACCACTTGCAGCGAACCTTCAGGCCTTTGCCTTGCCCCTAATGGAGACGGTTTTCTTGTAGCTTCCGACGCAAACGGCATACATCACGTAACCTGGACAGGAGCCACCACAAGCTTCTACAACAGCAAGATCGACTGCGAAGGCGTTACAATTGACCCTAAGACCAAAGATGTCTATTATGTGTTTGAAAACAAGCAGGAAGTGCACCGCCTGGTGGCTCCTGACTACAAGAAAGACGAACTGCTATATGTGGTCAAAGATGTCGGTTTGGGAACCAACGACGGACTTGAAGGCATCACCTGGTACAAGGACAACACCCTGCTGATAGGCAACCAGAAAAAGCCTGTGGTCCTGATAACTTATTCCCTGGAAAAGGGAGAAACCGGGCGCAAGGACCTCACTGGAAGCAGCCTTATGGAAATCGCCGACCTTTGCTATGATCCTGTAAGGGACGTGCTCTGGATAGCGGACAGCAAGAGCCGTACGATCAACCTCTGCACCACAGAGGGCAAGGTGATGGCAACCTACAGCGTTTCCTTCATAGATAACGGAGAGGGAATTTACGTGGACCATGCCCACAGCTGCATCTGGGTCTGCGACGACACCACCGGCAAAATCTACAAGATAAACTTCACCAACCTCTAGACAATTGATAAACAATGCTCCCGCCGGTACAACAAGCGTATCGGCGGGAGTACTTTTTTATACCTAAAAATCAACTTCTGATATTCTCAGCCCTTCGGGATCTGAAGGTACTGCTTGAGAGTCTCAACGTACTCGGCAAAGGCGTCCCGGCCCTTGCCGGTGATTCTGCAGAGAGTGCAGGTCTTTTTTCCCTTGAAAGTCTTCTCCACCTCGATGTATCCCGCAGCGGAAAGCTTGTCGAGCTGCACGCTCAGGTTTCCGGCCGTGGCTCCGGTCTGGGACTTGATGTACACGAAGTCCGCCTCCACCACGCCAATCAGTATGCTCATCACCGCAAGCCTCAGCTCCGAATGGAGCAGCGGATCCAGCGGCTTGAACGTTATCTGTTTCTCTTCCATAACACTTTGTTTTATAGCGTTATTTTAGTTCTGCTTTGTTTTGTTCTGAAGGATCATTCCAGGAATCAGAAGTCCCAGGATGCCGAGCACAACGAATACCAGAAGCTGGGCCGGACCGTTGCAGATCAAAGCCACAACTACAGATATTGCAGTAGCCACAACAAGGCAGGCAACAACTGACTTCATCTTCATAACCACTCCGGTAATTACGCCGCAAAGTCCCATCAGCAAGGCAATCACGAGAGTCATATTGGCAAGCACGATGTTGCCCAGCTCGAAATACCTCATTATAAGGGCAGCTACCCAGATCAGGAAGTAGAAGCCTGTTGCAAAGATTCCGAACCACATCCAGGTCTTGCCGATGATTCTGCTAACCTCGGTTTTAGGAGCTTTCTCCTTGTTCTTGTCCATAATAATGTTGCATACAACACCTATGGCACTCATAGCAAACCACAGAAGGTTCCATACAGGGCTGCCGGTCTTTGACCAGAGGAAGTAAATAACCAATGCAGTAACTGCCACCAGGCATCCCCAAAGGATCAGGGGCTTTCCAAGATTCTTGGCAATTGTTTTTCTGCTGCGCTCCATTGTCTCTGCGATAATCTTCAGAGAGTTTTCGGTTGAAAGGTTTTCTTTGTTAACGATAGTTTCCATTGTAAATACTTTTTAAAAAATTAAAACTTAAAATTTAAAATGGCCATTGTCGGATCCGTTACCTCCCAATTGCGCACTCGGTCAGTCTCAAATCCAATGCAAAGATAAACCAGTTTACATTATAAACCAAATTATTTTATAAAATATCGGCAAATTTATGGTAGAAAGTATTGTTTTTAGGGAATAAATTGTATTTTTGTAGGGTAGAAATTTTTAGACTTAGGGGACAAAAATTATGGATAAGATCAAAAAAGTGCTGCTATTTACAGAAAACAACGAGTCTGTGGAGCTGAATTACCAGGAATTCAGGGAAAAACTTGCTTCTGATATTCTGAACTCTATCGATTCCGTTATAAACCAGACAATTGTGCCTGTCAAAAACGAGCCGCAGCAAGATGAGTGCGTTCCAAAGAAGAACCTTAAGACAAGAGACAAGATATTGTTGCTTATCGCTGAGAACAAGCACATTACAGCGAAGGCTCTTGCACAGAGAGTCTGCGTCACGGAAAAGGCCATTGAAAAACAGCTGGCCAATCTCAAGGCAGAAGGTATCATCAAGCGCCAGGGCTGCAACAAAGGCGGCCATTGGCTTATTATAAAAGGAGAATAATACTTATTAATATGACTATAGCTATAACAGGAGCGGCAGGCAATCTTGGAAGCCTATTAGCCGAATCTTTTTTAGAAGAAGATGTGAAACTTCATCTTTTGTATCATAAGAAGCCTTTGAATAACAGGCTTTTGAAAAGCGATAAAGTTAAAGCTTTCAAAGTGAATCTTTCTAAGCCGGAAACTTTGGCCCCAGCATTGGAGGGCGTGGATACGGTAATTCACTTTGCCGGTGTCTTGTTCAAGGGCAATCCACAGAAGTTTCTGCCTATAACCAATACTCAATACTTCAAAAACCTTTTGGCTTCAGCATCTGAAAACAATGTAAAAAGGATAGTGCTGGTAAGTTTCCCTCACACGGAAGGAGAAACTACGCCAGATAATCCGGCTACTGGACGTCTGGACGGAAATCCTATATCCGTACATGCGCAAACCCGCAGGGAAGAAGAAATTCTGCTGATGCAGAACCAAGACAGATTCCGCTGTATAATAGCTCGTTGCGGAATGATTTACGGCAAAGACATCATTATGATGGACGCCTGCAAATGGTTCTCTAAACACTGGATAATGGGAATCTGGAAAAAGCCTACCTGGATTCATCTGATTTCAAAAGCAGATTTCTGCTCAGCGATGAAACAAACCGCCCTCAACCCAGATGCAAGCGGAATATATCATATCGGGGATGACGGCAAGCAGACTCTTCAGGAATTTGTTGACGACGCATGCAAATACTGGGGCACCAGAAAGCCTTGGCGCATGCCAGACTGGATGGTCTATACAGCCGCCTGGTTTATGGAACAATGGTCTCTGCTGACAGGATCTAAGTCCCCTCTCACAAGAGATTTCGTGAAAATCGGACACGTAAGCTATTACGGCGACACTTCCAAAATGAAAACCGACTTGCTCCCAGAACTCAAGTACCCAACCTATAAAGAAGGTATGGAAACTATGTAATCAAAACAATTATGGCACACAAGAAGGAACATATACACGAGCATCATCACGATGAATGCTGCGAGCACCATCATCATCATGAGCATGAGCATCACCATCATCATGAGGAAAGGGGGCTGAAGGGAAAACTTATTATTATAATCGCGACAGTCATTCTGCTGGTTGCGGCGGTAATAATTGAAAAGAAGTGCAGTCTTAAAACCTGGCAACTGCTTCTGGTTTATCTTGTTCCATATCTTCTAACAGGATGGGAAACGCTAAAAGAGGCCGTTGAAGGGCTGGTTCACGGAGATGCCTTCAACGAGCATTTTCTGATGTCTATCGCGACCATTGGTGCGCTTTGCATAGGATTTCTGCCGGGAGCTGAAACCCAGTTTCCGGAGGCGGTCTTCGTGATGCTGTTCTTCCAGGTTGGAGAGTTGTTCGAAGGATATGCAGAGGGCAAGAGCAAGGAAAGCATTTCCCATCTGATGGATATCCGCCCTGACAAGGCCAACGTGGAAAGAGATGGCAACCTGCTGGAAGTAAGCCCGGAAGAAGTTAAAGTCGGGGAAGTAATAGTTATCCGTCCGGGAGAGAAAGTTCCTCTGGACGGGCAGATCATAGAAGGAGCCACATCGCTGAATACAGTGGCTCTTACCGGAGAAAGCGTACCAAGGGAAGCAGGTGCGGGAGACGAGGTTATTTCCGGATGCGTGAACCTGTCCGGAGCGATAAAGGTCCGCACTACAAAGAACTTCAAGGAAAGCACCGCATCCAAGATAATAGACCTGGTGGAGAATGCTGCTGAAAAAAAGTCCAGGAGCGAGACGTTCATCACCCGCTTTGCCAGGATCTACACCCCTATCGTGGTTTGCGCAGCTGTATTGCTGGCTTTCCTGCCACCGATCCTATCCGGCAGTTTCTCAGAGAGTTTCCCTACCTGGCTGTACAGGGCTCTGATGTTTCTGGTGGTCAGCTGCCCGTGCGCACTTGTCATAAGCGTTCCGCTGACTTTCTTTGGCGGAATCGGCGGAGCTTCAAGAAAGGGAATCCTCATCAAGGGAGCCAGCTATATGGACATCCTCTCCAAAGTCAAGACCGTGTGGTATTTGACAAGACCGGAACCCTCACACAGGGAAAGTTTGCTGTAGAAGCCGTGCATCCGGATACCTGCAAAGACGGATCTCATTCGCAGGAATGCCACCAGGGTCACGGTTCAGACTCGAAGCGCCTGCTGCACCTGGCCGCCCACGTGGAGCATTTCTCCACCCACCCTATTGCTGGAGCTCTCCGGGATGCCTTCCCACAGGAAGCCACAGACGGATGCCAGGTCTCTGAGATTGAGGAGATTGCCGGAAAAGGTGCAAAAGCCAGAATCGGAAACGACACTGTATATGCCGGAAACGAAAAGCTGATGGAATCCATCGGAGTGAAATGGCATCCCTGCCACCACGCCGGC
>CADAOA010000055.1 GCA_902789435.1 uncultured Bacteroidia bacterium
TCCGGGATTATGATAGGGGTCCTGGCCCAGGATCACAACCTTTACGTCGTTGAAAGGTGTAAGGGCGAATGCATTGAAAATCAAAGATCCCGGAGGGTAGATAACCGCTCCGGAATCTTTCTCTTTATGCAGATAAGCTGCAAGGTCCCTGAAATAAGGCTTGTTGAACTCATCGCTGAGCACTCTCTTCCACTGCTCTTCTATCTTTACGTCCATCACTTCTGGAAAATGAAGTTTATAACCTCGTCTATCTTTTTGACATACTTGAACTTGAGGCCTTTAATGTATATAGGCTTTATCTCGGCGATGTCTTTGCGGTTTTCCTCGCTGAGGATGATGGTTGTAACGCCCGCTCTCTTGGCAGCCAGGATCTTCTCCTTTATTCCGCCTACAGGAAGGACTTTACCGCGGAGCGTCATTTCTCCGGTCATCGCGATCTTGCTCTTGACCTTCTTCCCCATCAGGGCGGATGCCATGGCGCTTACCATAGTGATACCGGCTGACGGGCCGTCCTTAGGTATGGCACCCTCCGGAACATGGACGTGGAGATCGTATTTCTTCAGCTGCTGGGAGGTCATTCCCAGAATCTTAGGATTCGCTTTCAGCCACTGGTAGGCGATGGTGGCGCTTTCCTTCATAACGTCTCCAAGGTTACCGGTAGTGGAAAGCATACCCTTGCCTTCGCTGCGGATACATTCCACAAATAGGATTTCCCCGCCCATTTCAGTCCATGCCAGACCGGTAACAACACCAGGAGCCTCATTGTCTTTCTGGAGGTCGTGCTGGTTGGTCGGAAGCCCGAGTATTTCCTTGACGTCCTTGGCATCTATTTTCTCTGGAACTTTCTCGTCCATAGCCACTTTCATTGCCTGATGGCGGGCAATCTTGGCTATCTGCTTGTCCAGCTGCCTTACCCCGCTCTCGCGCGTGTATTCGTCTATGATTTCGTTGATGGCATCTTCCGTCAGGGCAAGCTGTCCGTCCTTAAGTCCGTGCTCTTTCATCTGCTTAGGAACGAGGTATCCGGTTGCTATGTGGAATTTCTCCTCTGCCAGATAGCCGGAAAGCGGAATCATTTCCATCCTGTCCTTGAGAGCAGCCTGGATTGTGGACGTGTTGTTCGCCGTGGTTATGAACAGTACCCTTGAAAGGTCGTAATCTATGTCCAGGTAATTGTCGTGGAATGTTGTGTTTTGCTCAGGGTCAAGCACTTCCAGAAGGGCGGACGAAGGGTCTCCGTGATAGTCGTTGGAAACCTTGTCTATCTCGTCCAGCACGATTACCGGATTGGATGATCCGGCACGGTTGATGGCCTGCATTATCCTTCCGGCCATAGCTCCGATGTAGGTCTTGCGATGTCCCCTGATTTCGGACTCGTCGTGGAGTCCTCCGAGAGAAATCCTCTGGTATTTTCTGCCAAGAGCCCTTGCAATGGATTTTCCCAGGGAAGTCTTACCTGTGCCTGGAGGGCCGTAGAGGCAGATGATAGGGGATTTCATGTTTCCCCTAAGCTTCAGGACTGCAAGGAATTCTACAATCCTCTCCTTTATCTTTTCCAGCCCGTAGTGGTCTTCATCAAGAACCTGCTGCGCATGCTTGAGATCCAGGTTGTCCTTGGTGGTTTCGTTCCAAGGCAGGCCGACCAGAAACTCAAGGTAGTTAAGTTCCACGTTATAGTCAGGAGTGTTGGGATTCATTTTCTCCAGACGGCCTATGCAGCGGTCGAATTCCTTCTTGGCATATTCCGGCCAGTCTTTCTTTGCCGCCTTCTTTGCAAGTTCGGAAACATCCTTTGAGTTTCCGCTCATTCCGAGCTCTTCCTGTATGGTTTTCAGCTGGTTGTTAAGGTAATACTCCCTCTGCTGCTGGTCCATCTCGCTTTTTACCTTCTGCTGGATGTCGTCCTTGATCTTCAGGATTTCAATCTGCTTGCTGAGTACGGCCAGAAGCTTGTAGGCTCTCTGCTTTATGTCGCTCTCCATCAGCAGCTTGATCTTGTCTGCCACAACCTCGTTGTCCAGGGTGCTGGCGATAAAGTTGGTAAGGAACTCGAAGGAATCTATGTTTTTTATCGCGAACTCGCTTTCAGCCGCAAATGAAGATGAATACTTGACTATCCTCAATGCTGATTCCTTGATGGAATCTGAAAGGGCCTTGATATCCTTGTCGTCCTTTGCCGGAAATATATCCGCAAGATTCTCTATTATACCGATTATGTACGGCTCTTCCGCGATTATGCTCTCGATGCGGAAACGGCGGATTCCCTGAAGAACCGCGGTAAGCGCTCCGTCTGGCATCTCGATGAGTTTCAATATCTTGGCACTACATCCTATTTCATACAAATCTGCCAGGCGAGGATCGTCCTTGTGAACGTCTATCTGGGTTGCGGTACCGATGACCCTGGTTGTCTTGTAGAGTGCCCTCACAAGCTTGACGGACTTGTCTCTTCCGATGGTAACCGGAAGGATCGTGCCAGGGAACAGAACGGAATCCCTCATCGCCAGAATAGGGAGGGTTTGCGGAACTTCTATCTTGTCTGTCTTTGCATTTGCTTCTATACTCATGACGGGGAGAATGTTGATGTCTCCTCCCTCGATCTGGTTAAGCATTTCCTCTAAAAATTTCATACGATCTCCTTTCTCTTTCTATTGTCTGCCGCCTGTGTCAAATTGTCAGTATTCCCCTTCCCCGGAGTGTTTTCTTCCGGGAAAAGCCTTGCGCAGAGGCATCCGTTTATACGGTATGTCAATCATTGTGCCAAAGGGCAAATTGACAGAAATGGCAGAAAAATCACCGGTTTTTACCGAAAATGTGCCCTAAAAGGCTCTCTTTTAAACATTTTTTCAGAAATCTTTTTGCTGGAATCAAAAAAAAATCTATTTTTGCGCCACAAATATTCACCAATTTTAAGTATTTAGAATTATGACTAAATCAGACATTATCAACGAGGTTGCTAAGCAGACTGGCTTAGAGAAAGTAACCGTAGCTCGCGTAGTCGAGGGTTTCATGGCAGCCGTTAAGGGTTTCCTTGCAAAGGGTAAGAACGTTTATCTTCGCGGTTTTGGCTCATTCGTAATCAAGAAGAGAGCAAAGAAGACTGCAAGAAACATTTCTAAGAACACTACAATGGTTATCCCTGCTCACAACATTCCTGCTTTCAAGCCTGCAAAGGTTTTCATGAGCGGTGTAAAGGGAGGTAGAAAATAATTATTATGCCTAGCGGAAAGAAAAGAAAAGGACACAAGATGGCCACTCACAAGCGCAAGAAGCGTCTGCGTAAGAACAGACACAAGAAGCGCAAATAAGGCATCTTGATTTGTTGATAATCTAAGGCAGGGCCCTGCTCTGCTTTAGATTATTTTTTTTGAGATGGAGAAGGATTTGATTATCGATGTAAGCCCTGCGCAGGTGACAATCGCCCTGCTTGAGGACCATCGCCTGATGGAAATCAACAAGGAGCAGAATACCTCGGCGCAGAGCATCGGTGTCGGAGACGTCTATCTGGGAAAAGTCAAGAAAGTTATGCCGGCCCTCAACGCCGCTTTCGTGGATATAGGGGACAACAAGGACGCTTTCATCCATTATTTGGATCTTGGCCTGAATTTCAAGGCATTTGACTATTTCACAAGACAGATCAACACCCAGAAGGATCTTCAGACCTTCTACTCCAAAGTGAGGATCGGTCCGATACTCGAGAAAGAGGGGAGGATCGACGAAGTGCTCTCGCCGGGCCAGCAGATTGTCGTACAGATAGTCAAGGAGCCTATATCTACCAAGGGCTCGAGGCTTACGGCGGAAATTTCCATAGCAGGAAGAAATATCGTCCTGCTTCCTTTTGCAGATAAGGTAAGCATATCGCAGAAGATCTCCTCCAAGGAGGAGAAGAGGCGTTTGGAGCGCCTGGTGCAGAGTATTCTGCCCAAGAATTACGGAGCTATCATCAGAACTGCCGCTGAAGGGAAAAAGGCAGCCGTTCTGGATGCAGAGCTCAGTTCATTGATAGAAAAATGGGAAGGAGGGTGCCGCAAGCTGCAGACTAGCCGTCCGCCGCAACTCCTTTTCACAGAGAACAGCAAGACCACGACAATCCTCAGAGACCTTCTGAACGACTCGTTCTCTTCCATAGAGGTTAACGATGAGTCAACCTTCTATGAAATAAGAGACTATATCAGAACCATCGCTCCCGAGAAAGAGAAGATCGTCAAGCTCTACAAGGGAGAAATGCCTATACTTGACTATTTCGATATCACCAGGCAGATCAAGGGTTCGTTCGGAAAGGTGGTTCCTCTTAAGAAGGGCGCGTACCTGATCATAGAACACACTGAGGCATTGAATGTTGTAGATGTCAATAGCGGAACCCGCGTAAAGAAGGGCGTTGAGCAGGAGGACAATACCTTCGAGGTCAATATGCACGCCGCGGATGAAATTGCCCGTCAGATGAGGCTCAGGGACCTGGGCGGAATCGTCATAATAGACTTCATCGATATGGACAACGCAGACAACCGCACCAAACTCTACAAGCATATGCAGGAGCTGATGCAGGGCGACAGGGCCAAGCATAATATATTGCCTCTGACCAAGTTCGGCCTAATGCAGATTACCCGCCAGAGGGTCCGTCCGGCAACTGAAATCAAGGTTAACGAGACTTGTCCAATGTGCCACGGCACGGGCGAGATCGCTCCTAGCCTGATAGCCGACGAGGCTCTTGAAAGACAGCTGGCGTATTACACCAAGGAAAGGAAGATTTTCTCTTTCATCCTTACGCTGAATCCTCTGTTCGAAGCTTATCTTACAAAACGCAAAGGACTGTTCCACAGTATCATAAAGGACTGGTGCAGG
This sequence comes from uncultured Bacteroidia bacterium, assembly GCA_902789435.1. Taxonomy (GTDB): domain Bacteria; phylum Bacteroidota; class Bacteroidia; order Bacteroidales; family UBA932; genus Egerieousia. Next base: position 4,840 of record CADAOA010000055.1, read on the forward strand.
AAATATTCCTGCTCTATCAGGACCAAGACGGATACTGATCTTCCGCTTCTGGACGCTCACTGGAGCGACCGTAGCGGCAATCCTTTGGACCAGGAGTAGAATTTCTCGGCGATTAAGGTTGATGCGGCCTCTAGAACAAAGAGCGCCGCATCTTCTTTTCTATGTCCTTTAAAGCCAGGTTCCCTATGCTGCCGATATGGGTATGGTGAAGTGCTCCGACATTCATCTTTTCCTCCGGGAAATCAAAGGTTTTCTCAGCGACTTCTCCAGCAACTTCCCTATATGCCTGACGGAAAGGCTGTCCGGCAAGTACTCTTTGGTTCACTTCCTCCACGGTGAATATCGGCTTGTAAAGAGGATTGGTGAAGATATCCTTTGATACCTTGATGTTTTCAACCATGATGGCTGCCATCTGGAGGCAGTCGTGGGTCTTTTCAAGTGCTGGCATGATGACTTCCTTAAGCAACTGGAAATCCCTGTGATAGCCGTGCGGAAGATTTGTGGTCAGTATGGCTGTCTGACCGTAGCAGGAAGAAATCAGGTTGCAGTTTCCCCTTATCATTTCCCATACGTCAGGATTCTTCTTGTGAGGCATTATGCTGCTTCCCGTTGTAAGGCTGTCCGGAAAGCTGATGAAGGAGAAGTTCGGGCAGGAGAACAGGCAGCAGTCCTGGGCCAGTTTGTTTAGAGTACCTGCTATCTGGCCGATGGCCGCAGCTATGGCCCTTTCTGTTTTACCCCTTCCCATCTGTGCTGCTATAGAGTTGAAACTCAGAGTGCTGAATCCGAGTAGCTTGGTCGTGAGATCTCTGTCCAAAGGAAAGGAATTGCCATATCCGGCAGCACTTCCCAGAGGGTTCTGGTCCGCGATTTTGTATGCCGCTCCAAGCATAATCATATCGTCAGCGAGGCTTTCCGCATATGCTCCAAGCCAAAGCCCGAAGGATGAAGGCATGGCACATTGGAAATGAGTGTATCCTGGCATCAGGACATCCTTGTATTTTCTGCTTTGCCTGATAAGAAGCTTGAATAGATGCATCACTTCGTCTCTTATCTTCTGGCATTCATCCTTGAAGAAAAGCTTCAGGTCCACGGCGACCTGGTCGTTGCGGCTCCTGCCGGAATGTATTTTCTTGCCTATATCTCCAAGTTTCTCTGTAAGAAGTAGTTCTACCTGAGAGTGGATATCTTCCACTCCTTCCTCCAGGTGGAAATTCCCGTTTTCCACATCGGATAGTATAGTGTCGAGGGCATCGCTGAGCTTAAGATAATCGTCAGATGGCAGAAGGCCGATTTTCTCCAGCATAGCCAGGTGGGCTTTGCTTCCAATTATGTCATATTTTGCAAGTCTGAGGTCAAGTTCCCTGTCTTTTCCAACGGTGAACCGTTCCGCCTTTTCTTCAAATCTGAAGCCTTTGTCCCAAAGTGTAGCCATTATAGTTTTGTTTGTAGATGTTTTATAATCAATGAATAACCCTTTATGCCACGGGAGATTTCACTTTTGGTTATATACTCTCCGCTTTTATGGCTCCGGGAACTTTCTCCGGGACCGATCTTTACGGCAGGAATTGGAAGTCGGGCCCAGTCTGATGAAGTGGGGGATACAAATGATTCCAGCCCAAGCTCCTGTACGGTTTCCCAAAGCGGGCATCCTTTCCGGGTGACACAGCATTTGTGATTAAGATTCCTTGCCCTGAGTTCGCCCGAAACTTTGGCGGATAGCATATTCAGGATTTCCAGCGGGGTGTACTTTTCGTTGAACCTTATATCCACGACATAAGTGCAGATATCCGGTACAATGTTGTGAGCGGAGCCTGCATTTATCTGTGTGACAGAAAGATGAGTTTGCCCTACAATATCGGATCTTCTCCTGAAGGTGAATTTTTTCAAGGTTTCTATGTCCTTTATGGCATTGTAGACAGCATTGTCCTGCACCGGGTATGCGGCGTGAGAGAGGGTACCATGGACTATGGCGTCAAGAACCAGGAGACCCTTTTCTCCGACAGCCGCTTTCATTCCGGTTGGTTCTCCAACCAGGGCGTAATCTGGCATGGGGATAACTTTCTGTTGTCCAATGTATTCCAACACGCTTGAAAGTCCTCCTCCACCTCCGTTCTCCTCTTCTGCCGTCAGAGCCAGCAGAAGACCGCATCCGTCTTTGTCCTTTGCCCTGAGGATGAATGCTTCCAGCATGCAGACAACACTGCCACCGTCATCGTTGGTTCCCAGTCCGTAAAGCTTTTCTCCTTTCCAAACGGCCGGGGATTGAGGATGTCCGGACGGCTTGACCGTATCGATGTGTGCGCACAGGAGCAATGTTTTCTTTCCTTCGGATGGATGGTACAGAAGTATATTGTTCTTCACGCTGACCATTATGACCTTTCCCTCCAGCCCCTCTTCTTTAAGGTAAGAATGGATTTTCTCTCTCAAAAAGGCGCTCCTGGCTTCCTCCCTAGTGGAGGGAGCTGGGATGGAAATCATTTCTTCCAGCAGGGATAATGCTCTGTTAACCAGTTTGTTATTTTTCATTTGAGGCTTTGTCGCTGAGGCTGTAATAAATCTTGAGAGGATTCGCCAGCACCCTTGTGAATCCGATGACGTCCTGGGCCGTGAAAGACTTGTTGTCTTCTCCGTATGCTCCGAATTCCGGATTCATCAGATCGTACGGACTCTTGCATCCGAGTATCTGGAAACAATAAGGCCTGAGTCTTATGTAGACCGTACCGGTAACGTTTTTCTGGGTACTTTCCAGGAAAGCCTCCATATCCCTTGCCGTCGGGTCCAGATATTGGGCCTCATGCATAAGCTGCCCGTAATATGCTGATATATGGTCTTTCCAGTTGAGCTGTCCTTTCACCAGAACGTGCTTTTCCAGAAGGTGATGAGCCTTTATTATGACCAGCGGTGCTCCCGCTTCGAAACCAACCCTTCCCTTGATGCCGATTATAGTGTCTCCCGTATGTATATCCCTTCCAATGCCGTAAGCGTTTGCAATGGCGGCTATTATGCGGATCGCTTCAACGGGGCTCATCTTGACGGAGTCTACCCCGACAGGTTCTCCTTTGAGGAAATCTATGCTGATAATCTTTTCTTTTTTCTCGGTAACATGGTGGGGATAAGCTTCTTCCGGCAGCCATCCGTCAGAATGGAGAGTTTCCTGTCCGCCTATGCTCGTTCCCCAGATTCCCTGGTTTATGGAGTATTTGCTTTTCTTCCATGAGAAATTGAATCCCTTGCTTTTCAGGTAGTCTATCTCGAATTTTCTCTGGAAGTTGTTGTCCCTGACCGGAGCCACGATTTTAATGTCCGGTGCCAGCACGTCGAAAACCAGGTCAAAACGGACCTGGTCATTTCCGGCTCCGGTACTTCCGTGGGCTACGAAAGAAGCTTTTTTCTTTTTCGCGATCCGCAGGACTTCAAGTCCCTGAAAGATTCTCTCGCTGCTGACGCTAAGCGGATATGTGGCGTTTTTGAGGACATTCCCGAAAATCAGGTATTTTATACCTTTATTATAATAGAGTTCAACGATGTTGGAGCAGGTATGGCTTTTGGCGCCCAGCTCCATTGCCCTTTTGCGGATTTCCTCTTCCTCCCCGGAAGAAAATCCTCCGGTGTTTACGAATGCGGTATGAACTTCATAACCCTGTTCCTTTAGCCAAGGGATGCAGAAAGATGTATCCAGACCTCCGCTGAATGCCAGTACAATTTTCTTTTTCATATTTTCTGTTGTTTTTGTTGTTTCTTTTCATCTGCCGGATCGTAAAGCAAGGCGGTGCACAGGCATATCTTGCAGTCGTTCCTTTGAAGTATGTCATAGTTGGGACATCCATAGCAGCCTTCCCAGAATTCATTTTCCGATGTCAGCTCCGAAAAGGAGACAGGCTTGAATCCTAACTCGGTATTTATCTTCATTACAGCAAGTTGCGTGGTGATGCTGAATATCTTTGCATAAGGATACATTTCTCTGGAGAGCTCGAATATCCGTTTCTTTATGCGTCTGGCAAGTCCGCTTCTGCGGTAGGGAGCCGCAACTATCAAACCCGAGTTTGCTACAAACTTGGTATGGCTCCAAGTCTCTATGTATGAGAACCCTGCAATCGTCCCATCCTCATCAAGGGCGATTATTGCCTTGTGGTTTTCCATCTTGTCCTTGATGTACTCCGGGGTTCTTATAGCAAGAACGGTCCCTCTTTCCTTCGAAGACCCCTCCATCATTTCAACGATTTTTTCCGCATACTTGAAATGGCTCTGGTCAGCTACTGCGATATTGACTTTCATTTTTTATAATATGTGATTGTATAATGGTCCTATCGTATGAAATAGACTGTAATCTAAAAGATTATAGCTATAAAGAATTATGAGCGAATTGTTGCTCTGAAAGAAAGCACCTCTGGTAGGGCACTGGATTCAGTGACCTTGACCGGGTGCTCAAGATCGGACTCTTAGAAAATTTCTAACAGAATGAAATATGAAAAATTTTTCTGTCACGATGCAAAAGTATAAAAATATCTTTTTAATGCGCTATAATGAGGATTATTTTTGCATACAAAGTGTAAGTTTTATCTATTGAACAATTTTTTTTGAAATTTTTTTGCAAAAAGATTTGGAGGAAAGAAAAAAGTGTTTACCTTTGCAGCCCGTTTCGCTCAAGAAATGTGCGGAACGAGTTCATTGAAATCCTGAAGACAAGCAGCAAACCTTTAAAGGTTTTCCAAAATTTACAAGGAAAAAGAGCGTCAGATTCTTTTGAGAATCGAGCGGGAACAGACTTAGAAAATTATAACATTATACAATGAAGAGTTTGATCCTGGCTCAGGATGAACGCTAGCGGCAGGCTTAACACATGCAAGTCGAGGGGCAGCGCGAGGTAGCAATACTTTGGCGGCGAGGTAGCAATACTTTGGCGGCGACCGGCGGAAGGGTGCGTAACGCGTGAGCAACATGCCCGTCACAGGGGGATAATCCATGGAAACGTGGTCTAACACCGCATAGATTATAGAGGTGACATCACCATTATAAGAAATTCGCAAGAAGGTGACGGATTGGCTCGCGTAACATTAGCCAGTTGGTAGGGTAACGGCCTACCAAAGCGACGATGTTTAGGGGTCCTGAGAGGGAGGTCCCCCACACTGGAACTGAGACACGGTCCAGACTCCTACGGGAGGCAGCAGTGAGGAATATTGGACAATGGATGGAAATCTGATCCAGCCATGCCGCGTGCGGGATGACGGCCCTATGGGTTGTAAACCGCTTTTGCAGGGGAGCAATAAGGTCCACGCGTGGACCGACGAGAGTACTCTGTGAATAAGCATCGGCTAACTCCGTGCCAGCAGCCGCGGTAATACGGAGGATGCAAGCGTTATCCGGATTTATTGGGTTTAAAGGGTGCGTAGGCGGGAAGTCAAGTCTGTGGTGAAAAGTCCGGGCCTAACCTGGATCGTGCCATGGAAACTGTCTTTCTTGAATAGTGGTGCCGTTGGCGGAATGTGAAGTGTAGCGGTGAAATGCTTAGATATTACACAGAACACCGATTGCGAAAGCAGCTGACGAACCACCGATTGACGCTGATGCACGAAAGTGCGGGTATCGAACAGGATTAGATACCCTGGTAGTCCGCACAGTAAACGATGACAACTAGCTGTTGGCGATATATTGTTCAGTAGCGTAGCGAAAGCGTTAAGTTGTCCACCTGGGGAGTACGACCGCAAGGTTGAAACTCAAAGGAATTGACGGGGGCCCGCACAAGCGGAGGAACATGTGGTTTAATTCGATGATACGCGAGGGTAGCAATACGTCTGGACCGAGGTGCTGCATGGTTGTCGTCAGCTCGTGCCGTGAGGTGTCGGCTTAAGTGCCATAACGAGCGCAACCCTTGTCGTCAGTTGCCATCAGGTAAAGCTGGGCACTCTGGCGAGACTGCCACCGTAAGGTGTGAGGAAGGTGGGGATGACGTCAAATCAGCACGGCCCTTACGTCTGGGGCGACACACGTGTTACAATGGCAGGTACAGAGGGTAGCCAGGCGGCGACGCCGCGCGAATCCGTAAAAACCTGTCTCAGTTCGGACTGGAGTCTGCAACTCGACTCCACGAAGCTGGATTCGCTAGTAATCGCGCATCAGCCATGGCGCGGTGAATACGTTCCCGGGCCTTGTACACACCGCCCGTCAAGCCATGGAAGCCGGGGGTGCCTGAAGTCCGTGACCGTAAGGAGCGGCCTAAGGCAAAACTGGTGACTGGGGCTAAGTCGTAACAAGGTAGCCGTACCGGAAGGTGTGGCTGGAACACCTCCTTTTTGGAGTCTCCCCGCTCGGGAGATAAGGATCGGCTCTTTTGCTGTTGTCTTCATATTATAGCGTCCCCGTTGGTTTCGGCCACGGCCGTAACCAACCATAGAGGGTCGCACGTTCATTGACATGATGAGAGAAAGACACAAAGAGGTTAAAGAAACAGATAGTCTGATATTAGAAGAGGGTCTTTGAAAGACCCGTCCGATATGGGACTGCAGTTTCACTGAAAAATAACCAGAGCGAATCAAATAAATGATTCACCAAGGTAAGACGTAAAAGAAGTTACTTAAGAGCATACGGAGGATGCCTTGGCTTCCATCAGCGAAGAAGGACGCGTTAAGCTGCGAAAATCCGCGGGGATCTGCAAAAAAGACTCGATCCGCGGGTGTCCGAATAGGTCAACCCGGCGTGCTGAAGGCACGTCACATCGCAAGATGAGCAAACGCAGGGAACTGAAACATCTTAGTACCTGCAGGAACAGAAAGAAAAATCGATTTCCTGAGTAGTGGCGATCGAAAGGGAAAAAGCCCAAACCGTTTTCGTTTCGGCGAAGGCGGGGTAGTAGGACCGGGCCATGAGAATGTGTTTTCGAGTAGAACAGTCTGGAAAGGCTGGCCATAGCGGGTGACAGCCCCTTACACGAAGTGAACACACGATCTACCGGTATCCTGAGTAAGGCGGGACACGAGGAATCCTGTCTGAATCCGCGGGGACCACCCCGCAAGGCTAAATATGGATGGAAGACCGATAGCGAACCAGTACTGCGAAGGAAAGGTGAAAAGCACCGCGGACAGCGGGGTGAAATAGAACCTGAAACCGTATGCTTACAAGCGGTCGGAGCCGGTCTATCCGGTGACGGCGTGCCTTTTGGATAATGAGCCTACGAGTTGCTTCTCGGCAGCCAGGTTAAGGACCTGAAGGTCCGGAGCCGAAGCGAAAGCGAGTACTAAACATGCGTTTAGTTGCCGGGAGCAGACGCGAAACCTTGTGATCTACCCTTGTCCAGGCTGAAGTCTCCGTAACAGGAGATGGAGGGCCGAACCAGTTTCCGTTGAAAAGGATTTGGATGAGGTGAGGGTAGGAGTGAAAGGCCAATCAAACTGGGAGATAGCTCGTACTCCCCGAAATGTTTTTAGGAACAGTCTCGAAGCAGTTTGCATGAGGTAGAGCTACTGATAGGATGCGAGGGCGTCATAGCCAGTCAAATCCTGACAAACTCCGAATGCGTGCAAATGATCTTCGGGAATGAGTCGTTGGGTGCTAATGTCCGGCGGCAAAAGGGAAATAGCCCAGACCATCAGTTAAGGCCCCTAAACACGTGTTAAGTTAATAGAACGAAGTGCGGGAGCACAGACAGCTAGGATGTTAGCTTGGAAGCAGCTAACCATTTAAAGAGTGCGTAACAGCTCACTAGTCGAGCTCCTGTGCGTGGATAATAATCGGGTATCAAACACGTTGCCGAAACTATGGGCTTCGGAATTACTTCCGGAGCGGTAGGGGAGCATTCCGGTCAGCAGTGAAGAAGTGCCGTGAGACACTTTGGAGCGTCCGGAAAAGAAGATGTAGGCATAAGTAACGATAATGCGGATGAAAAATCCGCACACCGAAACCCCCAGGTTTCCTGATCAACGTTAATCGGATCAGGGTAAGTCGGGTCCTAAGGCGTAGCCGAGAGGCGAAGTCGATGGCGAAACGGTTAATATTCCGTTACCTGTGGCAGAATCAAAGGAGTGACGGAGCGGTGACACGCGCGCCGGCTGACGGAATAGCCGGTTGAAGGTTGTAGGTAAAGGGACAGTTTAAGAGATGGTCCCTGCTGAACGCCGACAGTACGGAGAGCCTTCGGGCGATCCGATAGTCGCGGTAATCATACTCCCGAGAAAAACTCCGGCGGTCCAGTCTGCCAGAGCCCGTACCGTAAACCGACACAGGTGGGAAGGGAGAGAATCCCGAGGTGCTCGAGTGAATCATGGCTAAGGAATTCGGCAAATTGACCCCGTAACTTCGGAAGAAGGGGACCCTCGCAGCAATGCAGGGCGCAGAGAAATGGTCCAGGCGACTGTTTACCAAAAACACATGGCTTTGCAAAATTTTAAGATGACGCATAAGGCCTGACACCTGCCCGGTGCCGGAAGGTTAAGAGGGGGCGTTAGCATTGAGACTTGTTTGACGTGCGAAGCGCTGAATTGAAGCCCCGGTAAACGGCGGCCGTAACTATAACGGTCCTAAGGTAGCGAAATTCCTTGTCGGGTAAGTTCCGACCTGCACGAATGGTG
>CADAOA010000056.1 GCA_902789435.1 uncultured Bacteroidia bacterium
CGTTGGTCGCGACAGGCGTGACCGTTTGCACGACGACGGGCGTGTCGATCGGCGACGGCTCGTCGGGTGACGACGAAAGAAGCCGCCTCACGCCGGCCGCCGCAAGGACGGCTATCGCCGCGAGGACAATGACGGCAACGAGCCAGCCCGCGCCCGACGACTCCTCGTCTATCGGGTTTGGGTTGTATTCGATGCCGAACTTGCCCTGGGCGAAAGCCATTGGCGGCGCTTACTTGGCCTCAGCGGCTCCCTCGGGCGTGACAACGCCCTGGACGCAGCTGCGGAGAATCTCCATCTCGGTGCCGTTCGCGGTCTCGACCTTGAACGTCTTCTCGGTCGCCTCGACGATGGTGCCGATGATGCCGCCGGCGAAGACGATCTTCGCGCCCGCGCGAAGCTCCTCTATCATCTTGCGGCGCTCCTTCTCCTTGCGCTGCTGGGGGCGGATCATCATGAAGTAGAAGATCGCGAGGATGAGCAGCATCGGAACCATCATTCCGAATCCGGATACCAAATTCCTTCAGGGGGACCTTGTATTCATGGTATGCAAGAAGGAAGGATTCCAGGAGCTTATAAGCCACTCCGGGAAATATGAAATAGACGTGAAGAATCTGATGATCGTGGGTGGAGGAAGAATCGCCGAGATGCTTTGCCGCAAGATGTTGCGAAAGGTTGACCACATCAAGGTAATTGAAGCCCGCAAGGAGAGGTGCGAATATCTGGCCGAGGCCCTTCCTGACATTGTGGTTATCAACGGAGACGGAAGGAACACGGACCTTCTCGTGGAAGAGGATGCCGGAGGCTACGACGCTTTCGTCGCCGTAACCTCTTCAAGCGAGACCAACATCCTCTCATGTGTTGCCGTAAAGAATATGGGGGTACCTAAGGTCATCGCCGAGGTGGAGAACTTGGAATACATCAAGCTTGCTGAAGATATGGGCGTTGATGCCGTTATCAACAAGAAGCTCGTAACTGCCGGAAGAATATTCCGCTTCACCCTCAGCAACAAGGTCAGGTCCATCAAATGTCTGAACGGAAGTGATGCCGAAGTGCTGGAATTTATCGCAAATCCTGATAGCACCATAACAAAGGCCCCGATAAAGGACCTCAAGTTCCCGAAGGAAGCCATCATCGGTGGAATAATCCGTGGAGAAGAGAGCATAATAGCCAATGACAACACTATTGTGCTGCCTTTTGACAGGGTTGTGGTATTTGCTCTTCCTCAGGTTCTTGCCAAGGTGAACAAATTCTTCCTTTAGAATCAGTAGAGAATACTTCTTAGCCGCGAGGCCCACTCTCCGTTTATCACGGAGAGTTGCCTGCGGAATGTCCTGAGGTCTGAAAAACCACTCCTCAGGATGATGAATGCATATTCCGTTGAGTCCAACCTTGTGTCCCCATCCCGGAGTATTCCCGCCTGATTGGCCGGAAGATCTGCTATCTGCTGGAAAATGTACTTGAATCTCTGCTCGTTAAGATAACTCTTAAAACCGTTTTTGGAAGCCAGGATATTGGAGATGTAGGTCCGGTTGCTTCCTACCAGGGATGCCACTTTGGACAGACTCATGAAAGGATCCAGATACAACTTCTTTCTCTCTATGTAATCCTCCAAACGGTCGCTCAGGTTTTTCATGGCCTGAGCCTTGGAGCTGATAATAAGACATTCCGGATATCTCAGAAGCCCTTCTTCACGGACTCTGTCCTTTCTGATCCAAAGGGCCAGGGAGTACATCCTGTCGCAGAAACAGATAAGCATCCTGCTCAGATAATCCCTCATAGTTTGCTCAAATCCTTTATGTAGTCATAGACTGATATGTTTTCCTTGTTTTTGAGCCGGGTTTGGATCTCCCGCTGCCATTTGGCAGGAGAGCGCTGAGTGAAGTTTCCAAAGGCGCTGGAAAAAGATGAAAAGGATCTGAATCCAGATTTGTCCACCCACTCGTCTCGTGAAATACCTGGCTTGGAAAGATACAGCTGACAAGCCTCCTTTACTCTGAAATAATTGCAAAGTTGGCTGAAATTCAACATAAAGCAATCGTTGATAGCTTTACTTAGGTAATTGCGATTGGTGCCTATCACCTTGGAAAGATCAGCTATCCTGAACTGTGGATTCAGGAATAGTTTTTTCACTTCCATTGCATTCACCGCCTGGTTGGCGATGTAGTAGAGTTCATTGCTCTCGTAGAGCATAGACGTTTTTTCTGGCTGAACCTGATAGGTTTTTCGTCCAGGCTTAGTTTTGTTTTTCAAACTCTTTCTAAGTTTTCTAGCCCGGATAACAAGCCAAATAATTAAAACTGTCTCGATGATGACCAAAGCTGAAATGGTCATGGCTGGGAAAAAATTAATTGTTTCCATATCTTATTGGTTCATAGTGCGGAAGGAATGTACAAAAGTAACCGCATATTAACACCATAAAAAGACTTGAAAAACAATTATCACATATTTTTGCTGTTTCTGGAATCGTTTAAGATGATAATCCAGGAATTGTACGGGAAAAAGGCTATTTGCCTATCTGCTGAAATCCCCTTCCCCAAACTCCGGTGACCGGAGCCATGGAAATGAAGGCCTCCCTATCTATCTCTTTTATAAGCTGATGGATCCTGCTGACCTCGGTTTTGTGGATGAGCACCATCAACATTTTGTTTTCGCTCCTTGTATACCACCCTTCTCCCGTCAGGACCGTAACCCCACGTCCCATTTCCTGGGTAATGATATCGGCGATTCTCTCATAATTCTTGGAAAAAATGAATACCTGCACACTCTGGCGGCTGCCGGCTACCATCATATCCACAATCTGCGAACAAGAAGCAATCAGCATGTAGCCGTACAGAACCGTGGCAAGCCTCATACCCCAGGTTTCTGTGGTAATGTTGCCGGCAGCGTCCGTAATCTGCTTGGCCGGTATGAGAAGGGAAGAAGCTATTATGACAAGATCCATGTAGAGAATCATTCTGCCTGGAGCTACGTTATGATATTTGGCTACCATAAGGGCTACGATGTCTGTTCCTCCAGTACTTCCTCCCTGAGAGAAACTGATGCCGATTCCGAAACCGCTCATCACTCCACCGAAAATCGCGCTCAGAAGCTTACCGTTGGATATCGCGATTTCCTGGATGAAATCCTGCGGTATGAACATCGGGACAAACTGGAAGAAAAGGGTAGAAGCGACTATCGCATAAACCGTCTTTGCCCCAAATCCTTTGCCGAGAACCTTCAGTGCTATAATCAGAAGGACAATGTTAATGGAAAAGTAGGTTACCGAGATGGGAACGCCGAATGCATAGAGGATAATGGAAGATATACCGGACACTCCGCCTCCGACCAGATTGTTTGGAATCAAAAAGATGCACCATCCCATAACATAGCACAGAAGACCGAGAGTGATTATGAAATAGGCCTTTATGCCGTTTAATATCCTTTTCGTATTCATATCCTTAACTGTCTATCCACTTCAGCAGCCGTTTAAGGCGGCTGTCGGAAGATTTTCTGGGTTTACCCTTAATCTCGGCGAAACCTAGTCCGTACACTGCAGAAACCGTGGAAATGGAAATGAAGGCCTTCGGATCAACAGCCTTTACGGCTTGTGTAATATCGTTGAGCTGGGTCTTGCGGGCAACAACTATAAGCACCTTTCCTTCCTGCTTGGAATACCAGCCAACACTGTCCAGGGCGGTAACACCACGGTTTTGCTCTGTCATCAGGTTATCTGCCACCTCCTGGTATTTCTGGGAGAAGATTATGATCTGGACGCTTTGCTCGCTTCCAGTCAGTATCAGGTCCACCATATAGGAGAAGGCAATGGTGAAAATGTAACCCAGGATCACGTCGCTCAGATGCTTCTCCGGCAGCAGAATAATGGAGGCAACTATGATGAAGTCGCTGTACATAAAAACCTTTCCCGGAGAAATATTCCTGTACTTGTTTATGATGAGGGCCACGATATCAGTTCCCCCCGTGCTTCCGTTACGCTTGAATATCAATGCGATTCCGGCTGCACACAGAAAACCTCCTATAATCGGGTTTACAAGATATCTCAACGGAGCCTGGGGACTGTCCGGAGGAATCGTGTTAAGACCAAGATTGTAAATCCACTCCACGCCCGGAAGAATCGCAAAGAAGATCGTAGACAGGATAATACTGTATATCGTCTTGAACCCGAATCCGCGGCCAAGCACAATCGTTCCGACAACCAGCAGGATGGCGTTGATTGTTCCGAAGAACACAGGAATCGGAATGCCTGTGGCGTAATTCAACACAGTGCAAAGACCTACCAGGCCACCGCCGGAAATCCCGGTAGGCACCACGAAGGCCTGCCACGAAAAAGTGTACATGAATACGCCTATCGTGATAAGTATATAATCAAGTATCAGCTTCTTGGCGGAAACCTTCTTCTTGTCTGGCATATCTAAAAGACTATGTTGATGATTCGACCTGGAACCACGATGACTTTCTTAACCGGACCTGTCAAATATTTGGCTGTTTCAGGGGCTGCCATAACCGCTTTCTCGGCATCGCCTTTGGATACGGTCTTGGAAAGGGTGATCTTGAACCTTGTCTTGCCGTTGAAGGAAACCGGATAGTCAAATGTATCTTCCCTTGTAAACTCTTCGTGATACATAGGGAAGGAAGCAAACGATACGCTCTCCGTGTTGCCGCACATCTGCCAGAGTTCCTCGGCGATATGAGGGGCGAACGGACTGAGGAGTACTATCATAGGCTCCAGAACTTTCCGCTTGTTGCACTTGAGAGCGCCCAATTCGTTTACCGCAACCATGAATGCGGAAACGGAAGTATTGTAGGAGAATGTTTCGATATCGGTCTCCACCTTGTGGATGAGCTTGTGAAGGATCTTCAGTTCCGCAGGAGACGGTTCATCATCGCTGAGGCAGAAGTCTCCCAGACCTTCCCCGCCGCCGAAGAACAGCCTCCAGAATTTCTTCAGGAAGCGGTGAACACCGTCTATTCCCTTGGTATCCCAAGGCTTGCTCATTTCCACAGGACCCAGGAACATCTCGTACAGGCGAAGGGTGTCTGCTCCATAATTGTCGCAGATGCTGTCAGGATTAACCACGTTGAACATAGACTTGGACATCTTCTCGATGGCCCAGCCGCAGATATACTCGCCGTCTTCCAGTATGAACTCTGCTGTTTCAAACTCAGGTCTCCATTTCTTGAACGCCTCGATGTCCAGACGGTCATTGTAAACGATATTCACGTCCACGTGGATTTCTGTGGTGTCGTAATTGTCTTTAAGTCCGCAGGATACAAAGGTGTTTGTATTCTTGACCCTGTAAACGAAATTGGATCTTCCCTGGATCATTCCCTGGTTCACCAGTTTCTTGAAAGGCTCCTTCTCGCATACATATCCGAGGTCGAAAAGGAATTTGTTCCAGAAGCGGGAGTAAATCAGGTGACCGGTAGCATGCTCTGTTCCACCAACATAAAGGTCCACATTCCGCCAGTAATGGTCGGCCTCGGTACTTACCAGAGCTTCGTTGTTATGCGGATCCATATATCTCAGATAGTAGGCGCTGCTGCCGGCAAAACCAGGCATAGTGCTCTTTTCCAGAGGATAACCCTCATAATTCCAGTCTTTGGCTCTGGCCAGAGGAGGTTCTCCACTGTCTGCCGGCTTGAAAGATTCTATCTCCGGGAGCTCCAGAGGAAGAGCGCTTTCCGGAAGCGGCGTTGCAATTCCGTCCTTGTAGCAAATCGGGAACGGCTCTCCCCAGTATCTCTGACGGGAGAAAATGGCGTCGCGGAGTCGATAATTGATAGTTCTGTGTCCGATTCCTCTTCTTTCAACTTCCTCAATGGCAGCTGGTATGGCTTCCTTTACGCTCATTCCGGTAAGGAAACCGCTGTTTGTCATTATGCCTTCCTTTGCGTCAAAACTCTCTTCTGAAACGTCACACCCTTCTATCAGAGGGATGATCTTAAGCCCGAATTTCTTTGCAAAGGCATAGTCTCTGCTGTCGTGAGCCGGAACAGCCATGATGGCGCCGGTTCCGTAACCTGCCAGAACATATTCCGCAATCCAAACCGGAACCTTTTCCCCGGTGAAAGGATTCTCTGCCCAAGATCCTGAGAACACGCCGGTTACAGTTTTTGTCTCAGCGATTCTCTCCCTTTCTGTCTTTTTCTTGACTTGCTTGATGTATTCGTCAACGGCCTCTTTCTGGGCTGCTGTGGTGAGCTTTTCCACCCAGTCGCTTTCAGGAGCAACCACCATGAAAGTCACGCCGAATACTGTATCGGCTCTGGTGGTGAAGATTTCCATATCGTAAGTGCGGTCGAACTTGCTGCCGTCTGCAGGGTCGGGATTGATGACCTTGAACACCATCTGCGCTCCGTAAGAACGTCCTATCCAGTTGCGCTGCATCTCCTTCAGGGCATCGCTCCACTCCAGAGCCTCAAGATCGTCCAGCAACCTTCCGGCATAAGCGGAAACCCTCAGCTGCCACTGCTTCATCTTCTTCTGCTCTACAGGGTACCCTCCGCGTACGGAAAGACCTTCCTTAACTTCATCATTTGCCAGCACGGTTCCCAAGGCCGGACACCAGTTTACGGAAGTTTCTCCCTGGTAGGCTATCCTGTACTGCATCAAAATGTCAGCCTTCTCTTTTTCGGAAAAGCCTTTCCACTGATCTGCGGTAAACTCAGGGACATCTCCGCAAGCTGCCTTCACATTCTTGTTTCCATCTTCTTCAAATCTTGCCACAAGTTCCGTAACCGGCTCTGCCGAATCGGTTTCGGTGTTGTACCAGCTGTCGAACATCTTCAGGAAAGCCCATTGGGTCCACTTGTAATACTCAGGATCGCAAGTCTTTACCTCTCTGTCCCAATCAAAGGAAAAACCTATCCTGTCCAGCTGGCTGCGATAGCGGTCTATGTTAGCCATGGTGGTAACATGAGGATGCTGGCCGGTCTGGATGGCATACTGCTCGGCAGGAAGGCCGAATGCATCATAACCCATCGGATGAAGGACATTGAAACCACGCAGTCGCTTGTAGCGGGAATAGATGTCACTGGCTATGTAACCTAGAGGATGTCCCACGTGCAATCCCGCCCCGGATGGGTATGGGAACATATCCAGAACATAATACTTGGGCATGGAAGGGTCCGTCTTAGCGGAAAAAGTCTTGTGTTCAGCCCAATACTTCTGCCATTTGGCCTCAATTTCGTTAAACTTGTAATCCATTGTATATTAAACTGTTTTTGTCTATTTGTTAAATCCCACCTTGGATCCCTGCGCCAGCTTGAACTCTACGGCTATGGAAATCCTGACCGGTACTTTCCTGCCGTTCAACTGCGCCGGAATCCACTTCGGTGACGCGTTGACAACCTTCAGGACTTCCTTGTCTATCTCATCGCCGAGACTGGTAGTTATCTTGACGTCCCTAACCTTTCCGTTCTTGTCCACCGTAAACTCAACGACCTCGGTTCCTTCCGTATGGGCAGCGATAGCGCTTTCAGGATATTTCACATAATGATATACCCAGTCCTTGAGGAAAGTCCTCTCGTCTCCCTTGAAGAAGGAAGCCCTCCTGTCAACTTCCAGCTGGCTGTAGATGCGTTCGTAGGAATCCTGGGATTCCACTTCCTCCTTCTTGTCGAAACTATCTTTGCAGGCCAGCATAATAGCATAGGAATAAATGAATTCCACAGCCTGTGCCATCTGCAGGTAGTCCAGCATCTGAGGGGTGTCGTGGATGGTTCCGCGAATAGGACTGTCGCCGGTTGTAAAGAGGGTGAAAGGAATATCCTCAGAATGGAAGTTCCGGTAATCCCCGGGAAGAGGTTCCATCTCCGCGATCTTTACAGAAAGCGAGAAGGGACGCTCAGCCACGGTGAAAATATCTTTGAGGATCTCCTTGTCCGGAAGGCCGATGAATGCCTGGAAGGTGTTCGGGCCGCTGTCTCTTCCCACAGAGTTGATATCCACCATGAAGCGGATTTTTTCCTTATCGGCGAAGGACCGGTTAAGGAAATACCAGCTTCCGGCCTGGGAGAAATTCCCCGCTCCGAAGAAAGCTATCATTACCGGACGGCGGAACATGAACTTGTTCTCGGCAATCATCTTGGCCACCTGCATCAGGATAGCCGTTCCGCTGGCGTTTGAATATGCTCCCGGAAGAATCCTTTCCTTAGGCACTCCGTTAACGGTAAACCTCTCGCAACCAGGCCCATCCATCTGTGTACCCAGCAAAATGAACTCTCCGGCCAATTTAGGGTCGTATCCCGGAATTATTCCAACGATGTTACGGGACTGGAGAGTGTCTCCCGTAACGGGATTGGCAATGCCGAAGTCGTCCCCATCCTTTGGAGAAAGCATCATCGCCCCTATGCCTTGCATATAGTCGTATATGTGGGCTGCGGTCTCCTTTTCTCCCTGGCTGCCGGCCCCTCTTCCTTTCAAAATCTCAGAAGAAAGGAAAACCACCTCTTTTTTAAGCGAGTCTACAACATTCCTCTGCGATGAAGGACGGCTGCCGCCAATGTCCTGCGCCAGGGCAATATCCCCGATGCCGGCCATAAGCAGGCAAGCCAAACCCAAAATGAATCTTCCGGTACGGTTCATCCCAAAATCCTTTTAACCCTTGTAGAACGGAGGTCTTACTACGACAGCCTTCAGAAGCCTGTCACGGACCTTGATATAAATCTCAGTGTCAAGCTTGTACAGAGGAGCCTCCACATAACCCATTCCGATAGGGCGGGCGCAGCAAGGAGTCAGGCTGCCGCTGGTAACGTTGCCGATAACCCTGCCTTCTGCATTGCATATCTCATATCCGTGGCGAGGAACTCCCCTGTCGATCAGTTCAAAGCCGCAGAGTCTTCTCTTCAGGCCCTCAGCCTTCTGCTTGAGCATATAGTCTCTGTCCACAAAGTCTCCCTTTACATCGTTGAACTTGGTAATCCAGCCAAGGTTTGCCTCCAGTGGAGAGTGGTCGTCGTCGATGTCGTTGCCGTAGAGGCAGAAGCCCATCTCCAGACGGAGAGTGTCACGGCAACCCAGTCCTGCAGGAACGATGTTGAATTCCTTTCCTGCCTCAAAGATGGCGTCAAATACCTTGATCGCATCCTCGTTCTTCATGTAGACCTCGCATCCGCCGGCTCCGGTATATCCTGTAGTTGAAAGGATTACATCCTTGCATCCGGCAACTTCCAGAATCTTGAAAGTATAGTATTCCATTCCCAGAACATCTTCCTTACAGAGCTTCTGCATAACCTTCATCGCGTTAGGACCCTGAACCGCCAGCTGGCTGATCTGGTCTGAAATGTTGCAGAAATCAACTCCCGGAGTCAGGCCGAACTTAGGGGCATACTGGCACAGATGGGCAAAATCCTTGTCTATGTTGGCTGCATTAGGAACCAGCATATAGCTTTCAGGATTGATGCAGTAAACCAGAAGGTCGTCCACGATACCGCCCTTTCCGTTAGGCAGGCAGGAATACTGAACCTTGCCAGGGAAAAGTACGGAAGCGTCGTTGCTGGTTACATACTGGATAAACTTCAGCGCGTTAGGGCCCTTTACGGTAAACTCTCCCATATGGGAAACGTCAAAAACTCCCACGCTCTGCCTTACGGCCAGATGTTCTGCCCTGATACCTGTATATTCCAGAGGCATGTTGAAACCTGCGAACGGGGTCATCTTTGCTCCCAGTTCAATGTGTTTCTGAGTATAAGCTGTTGTCTTCATAAATCCCAGTTCAATGTGTTTCTGAGTATAAGCTGTTGTCTTCATAAAGTGTAAGTATCTAATAAATAAACTAATATTCAATCTCAGCGATATATGTCCTGTCCTTCTGGCACATAATCGTACAAATTTAGCAAATAAAGCCCTCTTTAGCAACACAGACAAACAAAGAACCGTGCCATATTTCCTGATTATGACACTAACAACTAAACTTTATTATAACCTCAGTCTAAAACAGGCCGGAGATTATAAGAGACAACTTCTTTGCCTCGCTCTTTTTCGTGAAATCAAATTCACTCTGCCAACTTAATGTTGCGGATGGCAAATATCTCTTTCTTCTTGTTTTTGCCTTTGTAGAGAACAAGGTCAAATTCATTCAGACCCGTAACTTTAAAAGGAAACTCCCAAATGGTAAAACCAGGATAATTGTTCTGTGGAAGTCTGTCTTCTATATAAGAATAAGATGCCGATATCATGTCCCCTCCGTATTCAACAAACGCAAGGGCTCCTTTGTACAGATTGGGATTGCTATCTTTAAGAGCTACAATAGTCTTGTTTTCTTCTTTAACAATAAAAGCAACTTCAACTTTTTTTGAAGATGAATTATAATCAGGATACAAAATGGTATTACCATTATCAAGCATTCCATCAGACCATTTGAGATAAATCGGGTTATTACTACGGAACTGTTCGGAACAATCAGCTTTGGCACCAATAAAGCCAATAGAAGCAAAACACAAATACGGCATAATTGCGTCTGTTATAGCAGCAGAGCGGTAGTCTGTCGCAATGGTTTTCCACAAAAGTTCGCCATTTTTAGAAAGGCCTTCAATAATCAAGGAAAAGGAATAATTGTACGCATACGACCTAATCAGATACTTCCCTCTGCCCGCCGGACCAAAAGAATCTTGATAATAAGGTAAATTAGGATTATTTGCACTAGTTGTGCCAGCAGCACTGTTATACCTGTAGGGAGTAAAAGTGTTGAAACTACCCATATTGCCGGTTCCGTATATAGGAGTTTTCAAAGAATGATATATAGTTCGGCGGTCTCCATCGCGAGCAAATGATACATTAATCAAGACATCTGCCTCCTTTGCATCAAAAGTACGCTTTGCTCCTTGGAGACGAAGTGCCTTTTCTATGAAACCAGCCTGTTTGCTAACCTTGGACGTATCTTCATTATCAGGATAAACTATGAAAAAAGCTGGTTTGACATTGAATAATCCCCAGAAGAAAGAATATCTATCAGAAATCTGACTGAAGTAGGACCTCTTCTTGTAGAATCCTTAAACTCCCGGTCAATAAGATACCTTATTTGTTTTTCCTTTGCACTTTGTCCATAGCAGAAAGTAGAAAGGATAAGTATTAAAATGAAAGTACAAAATGTTTCATAAAATTCTATTGAATGTTATCTTTCAATTTGCAACCCTTCACTTGAAGACCTTATAGTCACTTTTTTAA
>CADAOA010000057.1 GCA_902789435.1 uncultured Bacteroidia bacterium
CGGCCCAGGCTCTGGATCTCAGGCACAGGATTTCAGGAGAGGTTTCATCTCCTGTAATTGAAGGCATCTTGGCGGATTACCGTAAGCAAGTGCCTTTCCTTGAGAAAGATACATATATGCATCCGCTTATTGAGAAATCAGTTGAATTCTTGAGAAAGTAATTATGAAAGACCGGCTCTTTGTGAATATCGGCCGCATTGCAGGCATTTTGCCGCAGGGAGTAAGGAAACTCTGCGGCAAGGAAATGGACAGGGTCCAGACTCTGGACAATGCCTGGCTTCTGGTCAAGGACGGAAAGATTGACTCCTTCGGACCGATGTCCACTCTTGGGGAGATTCCTTCCGGGATGGAGATGATGGACCTTTCCGGAAAGATGCTTATGCCGGCTTTCTGCGATGCCCATACCCATATAGTATATGCCGGAGACCGCCAGCAGGAGTTTGTGGACAAGATCAACGGCCTGAGTTACGAGGAGAGTGCAAAAAGGGGAGGCGGTATTCTTAATTCCGCTGACCTTCTGCACAATACAAGCGAAGACGAACTGTTTGAGCAGGCATCCGGACGCCTGGAGGAGATGATTTCCAAAGGCACCCTCACTATGGAGATTAAGAGCGGCTACGGCCTCAGGACAGAGGATGAACTGAAGATGCTCCGGGTGATCAAGCGCCTGAAGGAGAAATACCCTGTAACCATAAAGTCCACCTTCCTTGGCGCTCACGCCGTTGGCCGGGATTACAAGGGAAGGCAGGATGAGTATGTAGACCTTGTCTGCAACGAAATGATACCCGCTGTAGCCTCAGAAAACCTGGCAGATTTCGTGGATGTCTTCTGCGACGAGGGTTTCTTCACCGTGGAGCAGACAGACCGCATTTTGAAGGCTGGAATGCAATACGGCATGAGGCCTAAGATTCACGCCAACGAGCTGGCTGTTTCCGGCGGAGTTCAGGTAGGGGTGAAATACAATGCGGTTTCCGTGGATCATCTCGAAAGGACAACTGACGTTGAGATGGAGGTTCTCCGCAATTCAGACACGATGCCGCTGATGCTTCCTGGAGCCTCTTTCTTCCTCGGAATGCCTTACGGCAGAGCCAAGGACTATGTAGCAGCAGGACTTCCTGTTGCCCTTGCATCTGACTGCAATCCAGGTTCTTCCCCGTCTTGCGACATGAGATTCGTGATGGCTCTCGGATGCATCAAGATGAGGCTGACTCCTGAGGAAAGTTTCAACGCGTGTACAATCAACGCAGCCTGCGCAATGGGAAGCGAGAAGGTGGCGGGTTCGGTGACGGTAGGCAAGAAAGCGGCCTTCATCGTGACAAATAAAGTGATGGAACTTGGATTCATCCCTTATTTCCACCACACTCCATTTATAGAGAAAGTAATTTATTGAAAATAAAACTTTTATCCATTATGGCAAAGACATTTAAATTCCACTTCCTTGCGCTTGTAGTGCTGATTCTTTCGTCTGTATCGGCGATGGGTCAGCTTATCAAGTTCAATCCAAAGTTCGATGCCGTCTCTGAAGACGAAGTAAAAATGACATCCTATTCCAGGGATACAGCCGCAGACGCTCTCATTATTTACCAGAATATCAATAGGAGAGTTTATATTACTCCGGCCGGAGATTTTATGGTAGACAAGACCAACCGTATGAGGATAAAGATTTTGAAGGAATCTGCAAAGGATTTGGCTACTTTCAGGATGCTTTACCGTACAGATGGCGAGATGAGCGAGAAGATAACTGACATCAAGGTCATAACCTATAATTGGGAGAACGGAAAAGTCGTCAAGACCAAAATGGACAAGAAGTTCATATTTGACAAGAAGTTTTCGGAAAAATCAAACAGCATTAGTTTTACGGCTCAGAATGTGAAAGTGGGTTCGGTCGTGGAGATAACCTATACTCGCAAGAATATGCATTTCTGGGATTTAGGTGAAATCAATTTCCAGGGCGAGTATCCAGTTAACTGTATAGAAGCTAAGATAACGTTCCCTGAGTATTTCAAATACAATGTCCTTAGCCGCGGCAAGAAGTACTTCGACCTGAATGTAAAGCAGGAAACAGAGAATCTGGTGACAGGCCACGGGGGGAATCTGGATTACGGTATAATTGTGGAGAATTACAGGGCTGTTAATGTTCCCGCTTTGAGAAAGGAAAGCCATCTTTACTGTGTGGACCAGTTCTACTGCGCAGTGGAATATGAGCTGAGAACCCTGCAGTTGCCAAGACAGATTCCCAAAAATTTTGGCTCAAGCTGGACAGATGTTGACAAGCAGGTTTACGATACCCGCATTTGCACAGACATAACCTCGAGCTGCAAATTCAAGAAAGAAGTAGATGAAATAAAGGCAAAGGGCAAGTCTTTCATTGAACAAGTTGTTGAGATCAGGAATCTTGTCTGCGACCGTGTCAAATGGAACAAGGAGGTTAGGCTGGTACCTTCTGCAAATGTGTCTACCCTAATAAAGGACGGAAGCGGCAGCACGGCCGACATCAATGCCCTTGTTGGCAATGCATTGAACTATGCAGGCTTCGAAGTTCATCCGGTTCTGTTAAAGCTTCGAACTAGCGGCGAGTTTGCAGATTTCCACGTTTCTGCAGATGCTTTTGACACTTTCATACTCAAGGTTTCAGATAAGGCCGGCCAGACGGTATACCTCGACGCCGCCCGCAAAGAAGCCTATCTTAATGTCCTCCACGATAACTATTTAGTTGCCAAGGCCCGCGAACTGGCAAAGGGAAGCGTTTCAAAATGGGTGGATCTTACCCATCTGTGCGAGAATATAGCGGAGTTTGATGTTAAGGCTAAACTGGACGAAGACGGCCTCATGACGGGGAAGATGACGATAACTGCCAAAAATAACGAGTCTTACGACCTTAAGAGATATTTCAATTCTTTTGAAAAAGAGGAAGACTTGATTGCCAAGCTGGAGAGCGGCAATTCCTATACGGTTGAAAGTATTTCTTCCGAGAATATGAAAGACTATACTCTGGAGTGCAAGCTGGAATTTAGCTTTGAGCAGCAGATGCAGACAGCACAGGCTCAGGACGGGGAACTTATATATTTGAAGCCGATAATAGAAACTCTTCATTCCGACAAATATTTCAAGTCAGAGACTAGATCTGTTCCTATTGACATAGACCACATAAACAAAATCGTTTACCATATATCTGTGGAAATCCCAGACGGATACGTTTTTGAACAGATTCCTGTGTCAGAGCATATGGGAGCTGTCTCAACTGATGTTAGAGCTTCTGTAGAGAATAAGACTTCTGAAGACGGAAAAACTCTGGAGGTAACTTATACCATTACGGAAAACGCAATGTACGTTGATCCGCATAATTATGCTGACTATCGCCGTTTCTGGCAGCAGCTCGTTAAGACGGAAAGTGAAACTATAGTGCTCAAGAAAAAATGAGACGAGTAATCCTTGCTATTTTTGCCTGCATATGCTGCATCGTTTGCTCCGCGCAGGACAACGTCCTTTCCAAGATACTGGGAGCCACCATTCTTGAAAGCCGGGAGTCTTTTGACATGAAGAGTGTAGCGTCAGGCACATATACTGTTTATGCCAAAATACTGATAACCAAGGAATCGGGTGCCAGAGAAGGCAATATCGTGATATTCGCGGACAAGGATAAATCTCTTGTCTCCTTTTCGGGAAGCATCTGTGATGTATCCGGAAAGGTTCTGAAAAAACTGAAGAAACAGGATCTTCAGTCAAGGGCATTGGCAACGGAGTTGGCAGATGATTCATATGCATATTTTTATCAGCCAATTGCTCCTTATCCATACATCGTTGAATACGAATATACCCTCAACTACAAGAGGGGCGTAAGCTCTTTTCCGAGCTATATTCCTGTTACACGTCCAGATGTCAGCCTGTCTATGGGGCGGTATTCCATTTCTGTTCCGTCCGGAACCAGGATTCAGTACAGTTCTCCAATTGAACCTGAAAAGACAAGCGAGGGCGGAAAGGATACATATACCTGGAATATAGGCCATTTCGGGGGTTTTGTGTCTGAGAGTATGATGCCACGCAGGCTCAGTCTGGTGCCTTATGTCTATGCCACGCCAGTCAATTTTATGTATTCCAAGGTTTCCGGAACCCAGGGAAGCTGGAAGGAGATAGGCAGCTGGCTATATGAGCTTCAGAGCGAATGCCGCGACTTGTCTTCCGCGCAGATTGACGCTCTGCGTTCCTTGACAGAAGGGTGCGCTACAACTTACGACAAGGTGAAAGTTCTCTACGATTATCTCCGGAAAAATACCCGCTACATCAGCATTCAGCTGGGAATTGGCGGTTACCAGCCGTTTCCGGCTTCTTTGGTAGCTAAGACAGGATTCGGAGACTGCAAGGGCTTGTCAAACTTGATGAAGACTATGCTGGCAGCTGTTGGTGTTGAATCTGATTATTTCATACTTAATACCAATCGCAAAGATTTGGAAAAAGACTATTCGTCTGTTGGAAGCATGAATCACGCTATGCTGGCTGTTCCGCTGAAAGACGGGGGTGTGATGCAGGGAGATACACTTTGGGTAGAATGCACAAATCCGGTTATTCCTCTGGGCTACAGACATGAAGATGTGGCTGGCCATCAGGTGCTTCTCATAAAGAGCGGCGGAGGCGAATTCGTTCGCTGCTCTGGCTATCCAGACAGCCTGTCCCGTCTGGAGAATAGGGTAAAGGTATTGGTTTCTTCTGCGGGAGAGGCCACCGTAAACGTCTGCCAGACTGCTTATCTGGATCTTATGGAATCTCGGCTAAGCCTTTACGAGATGGATGACAAAGACAAGTCAGACGCTCTTGCAAAAGAAATAATCGTTTCCAGCAACAATCCTAAAGTTAATTCCATTTCAAACAATTTCAGCGATTATCCAAAATTCGGCAAAGCATTTGTTCCCTGGATTCGCACAGACTACTCCTTTGAAAGCAAAAACTTTGCTGAATCCAATGCGGATCGCCTCTTCATTCCTTTGACGCCATTGAGAAGAGGGGTGCACTGGCAGAGGGGGGAGCGCAAGAACGATATTTTTATTGAAACCGGAACCACTTATCTTGATTCCATAGAGATTTACGTTCCAGTTACTTACGAGTGCGAAGGTTTGCCTAAAACCGTAAATGTGGACTGTGCCTTTGCCAGCTTTTCTTCTTCTGTAAAAGCCGACGGAGGAAAGGTTATAGTATTTATGAAAGTGGTTCTTAAAGCAGGAAGCTATCCGAAGGAAAGCTATGCTGAATACAAGGCGGCTGCACGAAAGTTCGACAATATGTGTTCGTCCAAGATTGTCTTCCGTCGCAAGCAGTAACTCTATTTTGAGTCTTCTTCTATGATTTGAAGCAGCTTGTCTATGGCTTCCGAATCCGGAATACCCTTGAGGACAGGCTGTTTTCCTTTATAGATGGTTACAAGTCCACCGCCCTGGCCAACGTAGCCGTAGTCTGCGTCCGCCATTTCTCCAGGGCCGTTTACGATACAGCCCATAACGGCAATCCTGACTCCCTTCAGGTGGGAAGTCTTTTCCTTGACCTTGTTGAAAGTCTCCTCCAGGTTGTACTGGGTTCTGCCGCAGCCTGGGCAGGCAATGTATTCCGGATGGTAGAAGACTCTTCTGGCGCCTTGCTGGATGTTTTCCTTGAGCGCTTGCATTTTCTTTTCGGAATAAGGCGCCTCTGCGATGGTAAAGTCATCAATCTCTTTTTCCAGAAGCATTACGCCGAATAGGGAGGATGCCCTGATAATGAAGCGGTTCCAGTCTTCCTTTTCACACTCGAATGCGCTGAACGGAAGTTCCGGAGTGCGGCTGTTCTGCTGCCGTACGAGTGCTTTCAGTTTTCCATCCAGACCGCTCTCAAAGAATTCTGCGATCTGCATTCCGGCCGGGATCTCGTTGACCGGATTCTCAGTCAGGGATACTCTTATTGTGTCTCCGATGCGTTTGGAAAGAAGGGCGCCTATGCCGATGGCGGACTTGATCCTGCCCTGGTCTGCATTGCCGGCTTCTGTGACTCCCAGATGCACCGGAAAAACAATGCCGCTTTCCTCCATTGCCTTGTATAGCAGAAGATAAGCCTGGCTCATAACAATGGTGTTGCTGGCTTTCAGAGATACAACAACGTTGAGGAAATCCTCTTTTACGCACATATCTAGCCACTGCATCGCAGCCTGTTTCATGCCTTCTGGCGTGTTCCCGTAACGGTTGACTATGTCTTCTCCCAGAGAGCCGTGGTTAAGGCCTATACGGACGGCTGTCGAGTGTTTGCGGCATTCTTCTATGAACCTTTTGAACTGAGTCTGGGCGTCTTTATGAACCTGAGAGAAATTTCCGGGATTGATCCTGACCTTGTCTGCAACCTGAGCTGCTGCAATTGCTACCTCTGAATTGAAATGGACATCGGCGACAAGTGGAGTCTTTATTCCCTGGTTCCTTAGAATATCCTTGATTTTGGCAAGAGCCTCCACTTCTTTAAAACCCTGGGTGGTAAGCCTTATCAGTTTTGCTCCGGCCTCTGCCATCTGAAGGCACTGGGTCACGCTTTTTTCAACATCCTGGGTGTGGGTGTTACACATTGTCTGGACGGCGATAGGGGCACCTCCTCCGATAATCAGGCCACCGGCCTTGGCTTGTATCCTTTTCATCTCTTAGGCGCGTTTGCTGGGTTCTTGTACTTGCTTCCTCCAAATCTGTAGAACAGGCCTACGGAGATGATAATCTGGCTGGTATGGGTGGATACCCAATACTCGTCTCCATAGAAGGCCTTCTTGTCGTAGAGGTTGCTCAGATTGTATTTGTAATTGGCTTCGGCGTGGATTTCAAATGGCCTGAATACATAAGCCAGGCCGCCTCCGGCGATGAAGCCGTAACCCCATTTCTTCCAGGTGGAACTGACAGTTTCCGGAAGAAGGCCGGAGAAACTGGCGCTCTGCCTTCTGGCGACAAATACTCCCGCGTTGGCCAGGAGCCTCATGTTCCAGAAATCTATCCTGAACTGGGATACAAACGGAAGGGTGAGGTTGCGGAACGTTTCGTTCCCTTGCTGGGCTACCTTGCCGCTTTCATCCAGAATTTGGGTTTTATAACCCTCCTCGTTCATCTGGAGACCAGTCTCTATGCCAAACAAAGAGATAGAGTTCCACAGTGAATGGTAGTAGGTGTAGTAGACTCCAAAGTTCATCGGGCTGGTGATAGGCTTCTTGTCATAGTCTACGCTCACAGTCAGGGAGTTGATTCCCATACCCCATTTGACTCCGAACAGATGTTCCCTTATCCGGGTGGAATCCTTGACCTCTCCTGTAACCTTGGCATCCCTGAAAGAATACTCGTCAAACTCCTTCATTATGTCCACGGTATCCACAATCTGCGAATATCCCTGGAGGCAGAATAGTGACAGCAATATGGCAAAAAGAAATCTTTTCATCTATTCAAACAATTTAGTCAGGTCGACGGACTGGGTAAGGTCTGTCTGTTCCTTTAAATTTATAATAACTTTTCCGTCAGGCATTTTCAGGAGCCTAGCCTTTTCCGGAGGTATCTTCTTTATAATGTCTCCGACGTCCAATTTTCCGTTGCGGTTAATGTCCTGGGTGATCCTGAAGGAATATATACCGGCGTTCAGATACGGGAAGTGGAGTTCGCCGTCCTTGGCGATTTCGTATTTGAGAATGACCCTGTCTCTCTTTTCAGTTACAAGTTCAACGATGTATCTGCAGCCCTTGGTCCCGCTGATTTCCAAAGTAATGGAACTAAGCTTGTCATCGGTTGGGAGGTTGAATGATCTAACGAGAGAGTCATTGGTGAATCCGTTTACGTCTTTGAACAGTGCCTGAGGAATCTTGATCTTGTAATCGTTGCCCACCTTGTAAGGGTCATCCGCCTTGATGATGTAGTGAAGGATATTTGTGGAATCCCTTTCTACGTGGAATTTGACATTGGAAACGATTTTCCTTGGGGTTGAGGTCGTGAACATTATGGAGTCAAAGTCGGTCTTGACCAGAGGAGCCGGCACAGTAATGTCTATTCCCATATTCTCAACGGTCTTGCCGTCAACCTTGACTTCCATCTTCAGCAGGTCTTTCCTTTGCTGAGGCTTCATGTCTTTGTCCGGCTTATCCAGATTCAACTGTTTCCTGTCATCGTTTTTGTAAGGATCGTTCCGGTCGTTCCTTCCGGTTTTACCCAGGTTCTGGAGATAATCGTTTGTCAAGCCGGATTTTGACGGATCCTGCTGCTTGCCGGCATCCTTTATCTTGCTCTTGTCGAACGGCTTGACGAGTTTGATAGTCTCTCCGTACGGCTTGAGGGTTCCGGTGGAATCCGACTTCATATAGTTGATTCTGAGAAGGAGGGTATCCTGGGTGGCCTTCGGATCGTTGATCCAGAAAGTCAGGGAGTCGCCCTTAGGGTCAAACTGGCGGATTATTCGGTCGTCATAGATTCCCCTGATACGGAAGGTATCAATCTGTGGGTTCTCCGCCCTGAATTTAATGTAGCATTCCCTTTCGGAAATCCTTCCGGAACTTTCGATATACTGGTTGGAAATCTTTTCCTTGAACATGTAGATATCTGTCTGGCTCGGTCTTGAAAGGCAGGCAAGCGTATCTTTCATATTCATCATCGCGATTTGCGGCATACCATTCTTCGCGACAATGGTAGGGGTGATGGTGGAATCGCAGAAACCGGCCAATTCACCGCCTCTGTCGTAGAGTTGGTTATTGTTCTTGTCCTCCCAGGCGTAAATGGCATATGGCACTCCCTTGAGGCCTCTGAAGCAGAAATATCCCCAGTCGTCGCTTCTGGTGGCGGCATCAGCAAGATCCTTAACAACGCAAGAGTCAGTAGGGTTGGTGTACAAAGCCACATAAACCCCCTTCAGAGGAAGAAGGGTAGCGTAATCCATAACGGTTCCGCTGAGAATCAGGGAGTCTATGCTGTCTCCAGTGGAAAAGTCTATCACATAGCCGTTGAAAGGATTGCTCTCGTTCACGTCAGAAATGGCGTTACCGAAGGAGATGGAATAGGTCTGGTTGGCCTTGAGAGTATCGTCGAATGATACCACCACGCTCTTTTTCTTGATCTTGGCTATCGGCCTTTTCTTGGTAGGAGGGGACAGGACGATTTCCTGATACTGGTTTTTCAGCTGGACATATTCGTTGAAAGTGAGACTTATCTTTCCCTTCTGAATGGGGAAGTTCAGCATAGGGACATCCGGGTTGATACCCACGATTACAGGAGGGATGGTGTCTTTCGGTCCACCGACGGGCCCCTGTTTGGTATTTGCGCAACTCTGCGATGCGGCAACCACCAGCAAGAATGCCAGTGGTCCGGCGAGCGCTCCGGTCAATAATCTGTGGAATCTTCTCATGCTTTGTCCTCCTCTTTTAAGTCCACCCTGGTGGCGCTATCAATTCCCTTAATCAGCTCTATGTTCTTCAGAATCTCATCAAGGTCCTTTGCGCTGTGAACGTAAAGGTCTATATATCCGTAGAATACACCATCGTGAGTCTCGAAGAACAGTTTTCGTATGTTCACTGAAAGCTGAAGGGTAATGTATTTTGTTATGTCGTTTACAATTCCAAGGCGGTCTATTCCCTTGAGCTCGATCCTGGCCAGGAAAGACAGGATCGTGTGCTTGGTCCATTT
>CADAOA010000058.1 GCA_902789435.1 uncultured Bacteroidia bacterium
CTGGCGCAGCAACATATCTTGAAGAAAAGAATGCGCTGGAAGTAGGCAGCGTCGGAGCTTACACGATTCCTTCTGATGAATATCAGGGAACAAATGACAAGGAATACCTTGAACAGCTGATGATGGCCACCGGAAGTCCGATACTTGTGATATTGGACGGTCTGAACCTGGAGAAATTCCGCCTCAGCAGAGAATACAACGGAATGTTGGGTACCGGTTCATTCCTGACTATGAAAGGAAGTACCTCCATAACAGTCTATGATGCAATTCAGGACACCACTCTTTTCCAGAAGAGGGTATCAGACAGCATTCTCTTCAAGATCCCTTATGAACTGAGCCTTTCCGAGAGTTCCGTCAAGGATTTTATCGCCGCCAACGACTCCATAATAATGACGGCATTCGGGCAAAAGCTCGCAGACCATATATGCAACAGCTGGGTAGAAGAAGAATGGATGCTGATAGACTATCCTGATGATTCCGCCTGGCACGGTGCCTACAAAAACGCCATGGACTTCAAGTGGGAAGAGGCGATAAAGGCCTGGATTCCTTTGACAGAAGACCAGAAACCGGAAAAAGCATCCTATGCAGCTTTCAACATTGCGGTAGCCTGCCAGATGCTGGGGCAGACAGATCTTGCAATAGAATGGGTATCATTCGCAAGAAGCAAGATGGATTTCCCGGAAGCCCGTCAGCTCAGCCAGTATCTTTACAACCACAAGAAAATCCGGGAAAGACTTAATCTTTAATAGAATCCAATAATATGCAGGAATTCTTCGCAAATATACAATGGGAACATCTTCTCAGGCTCCTTGTAGCCGGAATACTAGGAACGATGGTGGGCTTGGAAAGGGAATACCGCGCAAAGGCGGCCGGTTACAGGACCCATTTCCTCATCTGCCTCGGCAGCGCCACATTCATGCTGATCTCACAGTACGGTTTTGAGGCAGTCCTGCAAAAATACGGCGGACAGGTCAATGCTATGAGACTGGACCCTGCCAGAGTTGCAGCCCAGGTGGTATCCGGTATCGGTTTCCTCGGAGCGGGAACGATTATACTCCAGAAACAGATTGTCAAAGGACTTACAACGGCGGCAGGACTTTGGGCGCTGGCAGGCGTGGGACTTGCCGTAGGAGCTGGAATGTATGTTGTCGGAATAACAGCCACCATTCTCATCCTGGTTGGCCTGGAAGTTCTCCGGTTCTTCTTCAAAGGCCTGGGACTCAGAAGTATAGGTCTCGAACTCCTGATTCCTGCTAAAAAGCAGCTGGAGTCCGTTCAGAAAATCCTGGCCGAAACCAGGTATATGGTCAGCAACTACAATGTAAGCGAAACCCCTACCGGATACAAGATAGACGTTGTGGTAAGGATTCACAACAAGAACGACGAGAATGAGCTTTTCAAGAGACTTAACGAAATCGACGAGCTCACTCTTATGAAATTGGATTAAAACCGCGTCCCAGAGTTTCCGAGGAGTTTATGATGTTGATGAACGCCTCCGGATCTATCTCGGCGACACGATATCTCAGATTCACCACTTCCCTTCTTGTAAGGTTCACGTAGATAATGTCTTTCTGCTCTCCCTTGTACATTCCGGTAGCGTGAATGAGGGTGGCTCCGCGATGCATATCTTCTATGATTACCTTTCGGATTTCATCCTGCTTCCTGGAGATGATCATCATTGTCTTCGCAGCCTGGCCAGCAATTACCTTGTCGATGATTATACTCTCCAGAATAATGATAAGCCAGGAGTACATAGGAAGCTTCCAGTCTCCGAAAGCTATTACGGTAGAGAGTGTTATAAGACCATCCACAATGGTCACAGCCGTACCCATAGAGATGTGGAGATACTTGTTTATGATCATCGAAATGATATCGCTTCCTCCACTTGTGGCTCTGGAGCGGAAAATCATACCAAGGCCGATTCCATAGAGTATGCCCCCGAAAATGGCGGCAAGAAGCTGGTGGTCATAGAGACTTATGGCAGCTTCTCCAGTAATGCCCTCGGCTGCAATCTTCTGACTGATTTCAGGTTCTATCAGGGAATCAAAACCATAGGTCTGGTGGATAATCCACATGAACGCCGGTATCAGGAAAGTGCAAAGAAGGGTCTTGATTCCGAAACGGCTTCCGAGTACTATCGTACCCAGAATCAGAAGAGGGATATCCATACACAGGGCGGAAACTTCCGTTCTCCAGCCCCAGAGATGATGGAATACCATAGAAAGACCGTAGGTTCCGCCTGGGGCGAAACCATAAGGTTCAATAAGGAGGACAGCCCCCAGCGAAAAGATGAAGCATCCACCCGCAAGGAGGCTGTATTCCAATATGTTCTGTTTGGTAAAAACCTTTCCCGCCATAAATTACATCATCATTCCGCCACAGACCTGGATTACCTGGCCGGAAACGTATGAAGACATATCGCTTGCGAGGAAGAGGCATACGTTTGCGATATCCTCAGGAGTACCGCCTCTGCGGAGAGGAATCTTCTTGTACCAGTCCTGCTTAACTTCCTCAGGAAGCTTGTCGGTCATCTCGGTGATGATGAATCCTGGAGCCACTGCGTTTGCGCGGATTCCCCTTCTTCCCATCTCCTGGGCAATACTCTTGGCCAGACCTATCATACCTGCCTTGGAAGCGGAGTAGTTGCATTGGCTGGCGTTTCCGTGAACACCTACGACAGAAGACATGTTGATGATGCTTCCACCCTTCTGGCTCATCATAACCGGAGTAACGGCATGGATGAAGTTGAAGGCACTCTTGAGGTTAACGGCCAGAACAGCATCCCACTGGGCCTCAGTCATCTTGAGCATAAGTCCATCTTTGGTGATGCCTGCATTGTTTACCAGGACATCTATCCTTCCGAGTTCCTTAACTACCTGGGCTACTGCATCGTGAGCCTGCTGGAAGTCAGCGGCGTTGGAAGCTATGGCCATTACCTTTACGCCAAATGCTTCCAGTTCTTTCTTTGTCTGCTCTCCGAGCTCGTCTATGACGAGATCAGTGAAAGCGATATTTGCTCCTTCGGCGGCAAACTTGAGGGCAACTGCCTTGCCGATTCCTCTTGCTGCGCCCGTAATGAGGGCAACCTTTCCTTCGAGTAATTTCATAATATTCTGATTTTGTTTATTTGTTTTCCTTTTCGTATCCGCCCGCCAGCACTCCCGTAAGGTCGTATTCGGTGGCGGAGATTATTCTAACAGCCGCAAATTTACCAATTAATCGCAGAGGGTCAAACCCCTTGCAGCCTTTCAGGTCGACTAGTATGCTGCCGTCCACCTCAGGACTTTCCCTCTGGCTGCGGCAGATAAGGAATCCATCCTTCACGTCATCGATGATGACCTTCTCCACACCACCTACTCTCCTGAGGTTGTTCTCAAGCGAGATACGGCTCTGGAGCCTCATAAGGCGGCCATAGCGTCTTCTCTTGACCAGCTGCGGAATGTCATCCTTGAAATGAGAAGCATCGTAGGTTCCTTCCTCCTCGCTGTAGGTGAAGGCGCCCAGCATCTCAAACCGGTTCTTGCGGACAAAGTCCAGAAGGTCCTCAAATTCTTCCTCACCTTCTCCGGGATGTCCCACTATCATTGTCGTTCTCAGGGCAATACCAGGAACCCGGGACCTGAGGTCATCCAGAAGAGCCTGCTGCCTACGATGGTCAACGCCGCGGCGCATCATCTTGAGGATCTTTGTGGAAGAGTGCTGGAGTGGGATATCCAGATATTTGCATACCTTAGGATTCTCCGCCATAACCTTGAGAACATCCTTCGGGAAACCGGTCGGATAGGAATAATGGATCCTTATCCACTCGATACCATCTATCCCGGAAAGGCGCTGTATGAGCGGAGCCAGCATCTTCCTTCCATAGAGATCCATACCGTAGAAGGTAGTATCCTGGGCTATTAGGATGAGTTCGCGCACTCCTTTGGAAGCCAGCGTTCTGGCCTCTCTCTCCAAGGTAGCCATCGGAATGGATTTGAAAGGTCCCTTGATCAGAGGAATGGCACAATAGGAACACTTTCTGTTACATCCGTCCGCAATCTTCAGATAGGCGTAATGGGAAGGTGTAGTAAGATGACGCTTTGTCCAGTCCCTATCCTGAGGGAGTTTCATCCATCTTACGATTTCCTTCCACTGGAAAGAGCCGAAGAAGGCGTCCACTTCCGGAATGTCCGAACAAAGTTCATCTCTGTAACGTTCGCTCAGACAGCCGCAAACAACAATCCTGCCCACAAAACCATCCTGCTTTGCCTTTACGGCAGTCAGGATTTCGTCTATGGACTCTTTCTTTGCGTCACCGATGAATCCGCAGGTGTTGATGATAACAGTATCCGGATGCGATTCCTCATATGGAATCTCTTCCGGAACAATCTCCAGCCCTTCCGAAAGCTTCGCCAGAAGATGTTCGGAATCCACCCTGTTCTTGCAGCAGCCCAGGGTAACAAGTTGAACTCTATGAGGTTTAGGCTTTGCCATCAAGGATTAGACAACCTTTCTTGGAACGCTTGCCTTTGCAGGGGCAGCCTGTTTGTTGCTTACCTTCGCACCCTTCTGCTTTGAAGCTTCCTTGGCTTGCTTTGAAGCTGCAGTCTTGGCGCTTTCCTCATTATCGGCGGCCTTTGCCTGATCTTCCTCAGTCTCGAAGTCGAGGCTTGCATATTCCTTCAGGCAGTTGTACCACTCCACAACTTTCTTCATGTGTGAAGGATAGAATCTTTCGCCGTCATAATCAGGAACAACCTTGCCGAAGAATTCCTTCAGGACCTCTGGATCGCTTTTTCCGGAAGGGGCTTTCTCGTCGCCGAGGAAAGTCTTCATAGCTTCCAGTACTTCCTGGAGTTTCTTCTCTCCATCCTGGGTGAAAATGGAAATGTCGCTGAGGGCGCTCATCTTGGTAGATGCACCTGCAGCAAATCTTTTCTTTGTCAGCATAGACTCCAGTATCGCGCCTCTGGCGGCCTGGGCAACATAGGTGAACAGACCTTGCTGACCACTGACTGTGAGTACTTTTCCTAAATCTGTCTTCATATCGTAAAATCTTTGATAAATATTCCTTTATTTCATTCCGCGTTCCTTCTTTATCTGCTCGTATGCACTCTGGACGCTCTTGAATTTTTCTTCTGCCGCCTTCTTCACATCCTCGCCGAGGTTCTCCACCTTATCAGGATGGAATTTCACCGCAAGGCGGCGGTAAGCCTTGCGTACTTCCTCGTCAGTGGCACTCTTGTCGATTTCCAGTATCTTGTACGGATCCTTCTCCGGCTCGAACATTCCCATAATGCTGCGGATGTCCTTTTCGCTGAGCCCGAGATATCCGCCGATGGTAAAGAGCATGCTGCTCTCTTCCGGAGAAACCTGACCGTCCGCCTGAGCGATTCCCAACAGGTAGTGGAACAACTGAAGACGCTGGGATATCTGCATATACTGCTTTATCTGAGAGCAAGCCTGATAGATATCTATATTGCTCTGAAGCAGTTTCTTGATGATTGTCAGGGAGTCTTGTACGGCACTCTCCCCAAAGTTCTGGCGGACAAAATCCTTTATGAAATTCAGTTCACTTTTGAGGGTCTTGCCGTCTGCCTTCATCACGGCTGTGGAAAGGACAAGAAGGCTTATCAGGAAACTGTTCCGCTGTTCCGACTGGGTATAAGGTCTGCGGCCACCTGTGTAACCTCCACCGGAATAGCCTCCTTGAGAGCCGCCTCCAGTCCAGCCACCGTCAGAGCCTGTGCCTATCCTCAGGTTGGAACCACCATCAATGGCGGTGCCTATAAAGAAGCCTATGATGCCTCCTATATAGCCACCGAGGACCCATCCGACTGCTCCGAGTATCCACTTGAATGCCATAAGGTTAATTCATTTGTTCCAATATCAGTTTTACCTTCTTCTCTATATCTTCTCCCTGAACGGACTCAATGGTGAAGTCAGCAAGGGACAATCTTTCCTTATCTGAGACCTGGCTGCCTAGGCGGGCCCTCACCTGTTCCTCAGAACTTGAGTCCCTTTCCATCACCCTGCGGATCCTTTCTTTCAGAGGAGCTGTAACCACAAGGGTCTTGTCCATAAAGCTCCTCACATATTCGTTTTCCAGTATCACGGCACTCTCAAAAACCACCGTACCCCTCTTCCATCTTTTCCACAGGCGGAAATCTTCCATCACAAAAGGATATACAAAATCTTTCACCTTTTCCAGAAGACCCCTATCCGAAAAAATTATTCCCGCCATTGCCTTCTTGTCCAGCTTTCCTTTCCTGAGGATACCTTTCCCAAGTATCTTTACGAGTCCCGCCAGAATCTCCGGTTTTTCCTCGTACAGCTCCTTTGTCCTTGAATCCGAGTCATATACCTTGCAGCCCAGAGACTTGAACACTCCGCACACAAAGCTCTTGCCGGATCCGATTCCTCCAGTTACCCCCAGAACCTTTGCCATATCAGTTTTCAGGTTTCGGGCCTTTGCCTTCTTCCGGCAGCATAACCACCCTGTCCAGGAAAGCTGGCTCAACCCTGAGTTCATAAACTCCTGCCGGAGACTTGTCTATAAGCACCTTGGCTTTTCCGGATGAGGAAGAAACCGCTTGGGAGTAATCAACATAAGCGCTGAAATCCTCCGGAGAAAGATTACGCTTACGCCCGTATTGTTCCTTGAAGGTTATCGTTACTGAAGAAGGAACAAGAATCATCCTGGAGCCTTCTTCCTGGCCCCTGACTTCTACCGGAAGTTCCATGCTACGGCCCACATAACGTCCGACACTCAGATGATAGACAATTTTGGTTTCCGACATCTGGACACCGGCAATAGGCTCAATGTCAGCCTCTCCCTGGATACTTCTCTTTAAGGAACGGGCTGATATCTTTTCAGTAAACACGGAATCAATGGTCTTTACAATGCTCTCCTGCCCGTTTACAAGGATGGAATCGGGCTTGACTGAAACCCTGTCCAACGGCATGTACTGAGGTTTGAAACTCAAGTCAGCCTTAAGGCATACGGGTACTTTTTTCTGAAAAGCTTTCGGAAAGATGAAGACCAGTGTATCCGAAACTATTTCATCTATGGTCAGATATCCATCCAGTTTCTCGGCAGCTCTATCCTTGATCTGGGACGTAAGGATGTAGAAAGCGTCTTCCTTCCCTGGAACGGGACGGAGAGCTGTAGGTTCTGCCCGGAAGCTCAGCGCTTCCCCTTTCCTTGATGCGAAATACTTGTGTCTCAGAAGATAGAAACCGGATGCAGTACCTCTTACAGCAAGAGGATCCTGGCTGGTGGACTGGAAGACGCGGCCTTCCATTGGAGCAGTCAGCTCCACGTTGTAATGGAAGACATAACGGTACTGGAGGCTGAGTTTCAAAACGCCCCAGACCACCAGCGCTACCAGCAGGGATATCAGAATAACTATCAGATTCCCACCCCAGTTGGCCCTAAAACCCTTGTCCAGATCCTCGTAAGCCAAAACTTTCTACTGCTGCTGTACGTCAGAGAAATCCTTAACGATAGAACTCTTTGCAACCTTGATGCGGACATTGGTGTCTATCCTCATCATAACATAGTTTCCGCTTTCCGGAATCTCCTCGATTGTTCCGTAGATACCGCCGATGGTAACCACCTTGTCGCCTTTCTTGAGTTCGTTGCGGAACCTCTGAAGCTCTTTCTGCTTCTTCTGCTGAGGACGGATCATAAGGAAATACATGATTGCGAAAATGGCAACCATCATAATGATAAGAGACAGTCCGCCACCGCCCTGCTGGGCCTGCTGTGCCTGTAGAATAATGGAAATGATATTCATTTTATACGTGTTTTGTTAATTTCTAGAATCCTCCAACCATTCCGATTGGATCTTTTGTTATTTTCCCTTGTGAATGCATATCCTTCAAAATGGCATTGAGGACACCGTTTACGAAGGAATAGCTCTTAGGAGTACTGTAATGCTTTGCTATGTCCACATACTCGTCTATAGTCACCTTGAAAGGAATATTGGAGAAAGCTTCAGCTTCCGCAACACCCATAGATACAATCAGTATGTCACTCTGTACAACCCTGGAAACATCCCAGTTGGACATATATGAAGAAACGGTTTCCGCAAGGTCGTCATATTCCACCATCACGCGTCCCACCAGCTTGCGGGCAAAGGTTTCGTCTTCTTTCTTTGCAAACAGAACCGGAGGATCTATGTGACCAGCCCTGGATATCTGGGAAAGATTCTTCAGAATCGCCTCAAGGACATAGTCAAGGTCATCCGCCCACCAGATGCATTCTCCTTCCAGAGCGTCTTCCAGAATGGAATTGCCGGAAAGCAGTTCCGAATAAATATGCCGGAAAAGCTTAACTGAATCTTCCATCGAAGGAGACTCCTTTTCAACATACTCCTTGAAAAAATCAGAAGACACCATCGCGGAGTAGATTGATTTCAAAGGAGTTTCAAGTTCTGACCAGCCTATTCCCATATTAGTGCAGTGGTTGTTGAACACCGCATCCGCCCGCACAAGTGCGGAGAAAGGATTGGATGCAAACTTCCGGTTTATTTCAATCACATTGAAATCTGGCTTGAACTTTCTGTTCTGCTGGGAAATCTTGTCCTCAGCGACCGGTACAAGGGCTGACGGAAGCAGGCACATAAGGCAATACAGTTGACGAGTCTTTTCCAGAGACAGCAGAAGTTCCTTCTCTGCAGCCTGGATATCTGTATTTTCCGTGGTAATCCTGCTATATAGCTCCTTAAAGGCCTTTATTCTTATAAGTGTCCTGCTAATCATTTGAGACAAATTATAATATTTGACAAATATAACGAAAAATGACAGCAAAAAGTTATATCTTTGTCAAGAATTAAAATAACAAGATTATGTATCAAGAAGATTTTGATAATTCTTTCTCTCAGGAGAAAAGCGGGGATGACATTTATTCAAAGCCAGTAAGAGCCGGCAAGAGAACTTATTTCTTTGATGTAAAGGCTACAAAGAACAACGACTACTACCTTACGATAACCGAAAGTAAGCGCAAAGTGGAAAAGGACGGTCGTTTCTCTTACGACAAGCACAAGATTTTCCTCTACAAGGAAGATTTCGAGAAGTTTGCCGCAGGACTCCAGGAAGTTGTCCAGTTCATCAAGGACAAGTGCCCTGTTCAGGAAAGAGTCTATACAGAACCTTCTGAAGAAACTCCAAGAAAGAGCGACTTCACCGATGTAGATTTCGACAAGCTCTAGAATCAGTTAAAGACACAGATAAAACTTAAATAGGAAAAAAACAGCTCCCCGAGGCAAACGTCTCGGGGATTTCTTTTCCGGCAAGACAGCCACCTGTCTCTAAATTGACCTTAGTATATCAGCGATTTCCCTGCGGGCCTTTTTGCCTTCCGGGCATGGCCAGAGAGGATAGACGTGACCCATCTTCTCTTTCATTACAACTGTCAGAAGTAATTTCCTAAGTAATGTGTTTGTCTTCATATCCGTTTA
>CADAOA010000059.1 GCA_902789435.1 uncultured Bacteroidia bacterium
TCTGATGCTGATCGTTGAATTCATACTCCTGTTCGTTGTCTTCGCTCTTACCATCGCTCTCGTCCAGGGTACCAGAAAGGTTCCTGTACAGTATGCGAAGAGGATCGTGGGCAACAAGCAGTATGGTGGCGTAAGACAGTACATCCCTCTGAAGATCAATGCTGCCAACGTTATGCCTATCATATTTGCACAGGCTCTTATGATGTTCCCGCTGATGTTCTCCCGCTTTGAGGCCACTAGAGGTTTTGCAGCCACGTTCTCTGACGTGAAGGGATTCTGGTACAATGCGGTATTCGCATTCCTGATCATCATCTTCACCTACTTCTACACTACCGTTATCATCAACCCTACCCAGATGGCGGAAGAAATGAAGAAGAACGGCGGTTTCATCCCTGGCGTAAAGCCTGGCAAGCAGACAGCCGAGTACATAGATACTATAATGTCCCGTATCACTTTGCCTGGTTCCATCTTCCTGGCCATCGTAGGTATCCTTCCTGCACTGGCAATGATAGTTGGAGTTAACAACCAGTTCGCACAGTTCTACGGCGGCACTTCCCTGCTGATTATGGTGGGCGTTGTGCTGGATACGCTGCAGCAGATTGAAAGCCATCTGCTGATGAGGCATTATGACGGACTTACCAAGACCGGAAGGTTGAAGGGAAGATAGCAGACAGTTATAAGTCATTGAAGCCGATATAAGATGATTCACTACAAGACATCGGAAGAGATAGAGATTCTCAGAGAGAACGCCATCCTGGTGTCCAAAACCCTGGCAGAGGTGGGCAAGCATGTCGCTCCTGGCGTAACAACCAAGCAGCTCGACAAGATTGCCGAAACCTTTATCCGAGATCACGGAGCGGTGCCAGGCTTTCTGGGGTACGGAGGTTTTCCGGCTACGCTCTGCCTGAGTGTCAACGACATGGTAGTGCACGGGATTCCCGATGGCTATGTACTTCAGGAGGGTGATATCATCTCGGTGGATTGCGGTACCGTCTATAAAGGTTTCTATGGAGATTCCGCCTACACTTTTCCTGTAGGAGAAGTGGATGAGGAGACAGCTCTCCTTCTCAAGACAACAGAGGAGAGTCTTCTTCTGGGCGCCGAAAAGGCCGTAGAGGGGAACAGGACAGGAGACATTGGATATGCCGTCCAGTCATATTGTGAGGCCAAGGGCTTCTCTGTAGTGAGAGAGCTCGTGGGTCACGGACTGGGAAGGGACATGCACGAGGATCCTATGGTTCCCAACTACGGAAAGCCCGGAACTGGAAAGAAACTCCGCGAAGGAATGGTGATTTGCATAGAACCGATGATAAACGCGGGTGCTAAAGAGGTATATGAAAAGAGAGACGGATGGGGAATAGCAACCGTTGACGGAAAGAAATCCGCCCATTTCGAGTTTGCCGTAGCCGTAAGGAAAGGCAAGCCGGATATATTGACTACATTCGATTACATTAAAAAGATCAAGGAATACTGATATGGCAAAACAAGAAGCTATTGAAAGGGACGGCGTAATACTGGAAGCTCTGTCCAACGCAATGTTCAAAGTGGAACTGGACAACGGTCCGGTAATTCTCGCCCACATCTCCGGTAAGATGAGGATGCACTACATCAAGATTCTTCCGGGTGACAGGGTGAAGGTGGAGATGTCTCCATACGACCTGACTAAAGGCAGGATATCCTTCAGGTACAAATAATGTGATCGGCTTATAAGGAATAAATCAAAAAAATCAAGATACAATGAAAGTCAAAGCTTCAGTAAAAAAGCGCAGTGAAGATTGCAAGATCGTTAGACGCAAGGGACGCGTTTACATCATCTGCAAGAAGAACCCTAAGTTCAAGATGCGTCAGGGATAATGGATCCCTGTAAAGGATTGTAAAACAGATAATAATTTATCAAATCAAACCAATCAATAGAATATGGCACGTATAGCCGGTGTAGATTTACCAAAAAACAAAAGGGGAGAGATAGGTCTTACCTATATCTTCGGAATTGGTCGCAGCTCTGCCCAAAAAATCCTTGATAAGAACAGCATAGACCGTAACATCAAGGTGCAGGATTGGACAGATGACCAGATTGCTGCAATAAGAAAGACGATTGCAGACGAGTATAAGATTGAGGGCGAGCTCCGTACCGCCACTCAGCTGAACATCAAGCGTCTTATGGATATCGGATGTTACAGAGGTATCCGTCATAGACTGGGTCTGCCTGTAAGAGGTCAGAGCACTAAGAACAACGCCCGTACCCGCAAGGGCAAGAAGAAGACCGTTGCTAACAAGAAGAAGGCAACCAAATAATGGGAGGACTTAGATTATGGCAAAGAAAGTAGTATCAAACAGAAAGAGAGTTGTAAAGGTAGATGCAGTGGGTCAGGCCCATATCTCTTCTACATTCAACAACGTTATAGTTACCCTGACCAACTCAAAGGGTCAGGTTATCAGCTGGTCCTCAGCCGGAAAGATGGGCTTCAGGGGATCCAAGAAGAACACTCCTTACGCAGCTCAGGTAGCTGCTGAAGATTGTGCAAAGGTTGCTGTTGACGCAGGACTGCACAAGGTTAAGGCTTATGTCAAGGGTCCTGGCGCAGGCCGTGAGTCTGCCATCAGGGCTATTCACAACGCAGGTATCGAGGTAACCGAGATCATCGACGTTACTCCGCTTCCTCACAATGGTTGCCGTCCAAAGGGCCGCCGCAGAGTTTAACTGATTAATCGTATAAGAATATGGCTAGATATACTGGACCAAAGACAAAGATCGCCCGCAAGTTCGGCGAGCCGATTTACGGACCTGACAAGGCTTATGAAAAGAGGGTAAGGGACAATAAGAACTACCCTTCAGGCCAGCACGGTGCCGCAAAGAAGAGAAAGAAAGTATCAGAGTACGGTACTCAGTTGAAAGAGAAAGAGAAGGTAAAGTACACCTACGGCGTTCTCGAGAGACAGTTCCGTAATCTTTATACCGAGGCATCAAGAATGAAGGGAGTTAAGGGTGAGAACCTGATCATGCTCCTCGAGTCAAGACTTGACAACATCGTTTACCGTCTCGGAATCGCTCCTACAAGAGCAGCTGCCCGCCAGCTGGTGAGCCACCGTCACATTGTCCTCAACGGCAACGTAATGGGAATTCCTTCCGCTCACGTTAAGCCAGGCGATATCGTCGGAGTAAGAGAGAGGTCTAAGAGCCTCGAGGTCGTACAGGCTTCATTGGCTTCTTCACCAGCTCATTACTCATGGCTCGAGTGGAATCCTGAGAAACTGGAAGGCAAGTTCCTCAACCTGCCAGACAGAACTGAGATTCCTGAGAACATCAACGAGCAGCTCATCGTCGAACTCTACTCTAAATAAAAACTGAAAATATGGCGATATTAGCATTTCAAAAACCCGAAAAGCTTCTGGTGCTTGA
This sequence comes from uncultured Bacteroidia bacterium, assembly GCA_902789435.1. Classification (GTDB taxonomy): domain Bacteria; phylum Bacteroidota; class Bacteroidia; order Bacteroidales; family UBA932; genus Egerieousia. The sequence goes on from CADAOA010000059.1 coordinate 3,401, forward strand.
GTCTACGGATACCGTAGGAAAGTTCGAGTTCAAACCTCTCGAGCCAAGATACGGTATTACCATCGGCAACGCACTCAGAAGAGTACTGCTCTCCTCCCTCGAAGGCTTTGCGATCACTTCCGTGAAGATTGAGGGCGTAGACCACGAGTTTGCCACCATCCCCGGCGTTATCGAGGGTGTGATTGATATTATCCTCAACCTCAAGAAAGTCAGGTTCAAGAGGATGATTGAGACTGAAGAGGGCGAAGCCGTGACCTTTACGATTGGGGGTAAGAAAGAGTTTACCGCCGACGATATATCAAAGAAGCTTTCTGCATTCAAGGTTCTGAATCCTGAGCAGCACATCTGCTCAATGGAGGAATCCGTGAAGCTGGTGGTCACCCTTACCATCGGAAAGGGAAGGGGTTGGGTGCCTGCAGAGGAAAACAAGGTTGAGAACGCTCCACTCGGAACTATCGCGATAGATTCCATCTTCACTCCAATAATCAATGTCAAGTATGTAGTGGCTCCTTGCCGTATTGCACAGAAGACAGATTATGAGAGCCTCTCCCTTGAAATCACCACAGACGGAAGCATCAATCCTAAGGATGCCCTTCTGGAGGCCGCAAAGATTCTGATATATCACTTTATGCTCTTCTCCGAGGACAAGATAGAGATCGACGATCCTGGTAAGAACGACGATCCTGCTCTCAACGAGGACGATATGAGAATGCGTCAGCTCCTGAACAACAAGCTCACCGATCAGGATTTGAGCGTCAGGGCTATCAACTGCCTCAAGGCAGCCGATATCGAGACTTTCGCAGACCTCGTATCCCATCAGAAGAGTGAACTTATGAAGTTCCGCAACTTCGGAAAGAAGTCTATGACTGAAATCGAGGCTCTCGTTGAAAAGCATGGCCTGCACTTCGGAATGGACATCAGCAAGTATAACATCGAAAAATAGATTGAGAAATGAGACACAATAAAGCAGTTAATCATCTTGGACGTCAGAGCGGTCACCGCAAGGCTATGCTCTCCAACATGGCTTCTTCCCTTATCCTTCACAAGCACATCGAGACAACGCTTGCAAAGGCTAAGTCCCTGAGGGAGTATGTTGAGCCACTGATCACAAAGAGCAAGAACGACACTACACCAAACCGCCGTGTCGTATTCAGCTACCTCAAGCAGAAAGAGGCAGTTACCGAGCTCTTCAGAACAGTTGCCCCTAAGGTTGCAGACCGTCCAGGCGGATACACCCGTATCCTGAAGACAGGCTTCCGTGCCGGCGATGCTGCCGATATGGCTTACATCGAACTGGTTGACTTTGCCGCTACTCCTGTTGAAAAGGAAGCAAAGGCTGAGAAGAAGACCACCACAAGAAGAAGCCGCGCAAAGAAAGCCGCCCCAAAGGCTGAAGAGCCTAAGGCAGAGAAGGCTGAATAAAACCAAGCCTACACAAAAAAGCCGCAATCCAAAAGGTTGCGGCTTTTTTATTTCTCCGGGAGATCCTATTTGCTGAAGTTGCGGCTGGCGAACGGGAGTGCCGTGCGGAGTGCCGTATGCCAGTATTCCCAGTTGTGAACCCCGTTGCGGATGCGGAGTTCGGTCTTGATTCTCTTTGCCCTCATCTTCTGATAGAATAGCACGTTCACGTCAAAGAGGATATCGTCGTCCCCGCAGTCTATAAACCATTTTACGGTCTTCAGTTTCTTTACGGTTTCCTCGTCTGCCTTTTCCACGAAGTCAACGGCGGAGTTGTCTGACACGCTCTTGGCTACTATATAGAGCTTGTCTTTCTTGAGGTTCTTTCCTCCAACCTCTCCCATCTTGTTGTCCAGCCATGCGCTCATAGCATAGCAGGAGGAGAACATTTCAGGGTGCCTCTGGCTGTAAACCACGCTTCCGCCGCCGCCCATCGAGAGGCCCATAATCGCGCGGTGCTCCTTGTCGCCGATGATCCTGTATTTCTTTTCGACTTCAGGCAGGAATTCCTGGTAGAAGAAGTCCTCGTAAGGCCAGTCTTCCACGTTGAAATAGCCGTTCTGATAGTTTCTTACGTCTGAATCTCCTGCATTCGGCATCACGATAACCATCTCGCAGGCCTCGCCAGAGGAAATCAGCTCGTCTGCCACCAGCTTCATGCCGCCGGACTTGTCCCAGTTGGAATAGTTGCCGTACAGGCCGTGCAGAAGATAGACCACCGGATACTTCTTTTCAGACTTTTCAAACCCGGTAGGCAGGTACACGTTGTACTTCTGCCAGCAATTGAGTTTCTTTGAGAAGATACTGTCTGTTACGATCTTGCTTGCAGTGGCACCGACAGAGAAGGCCAGCAGGACAATCAGAGAGAGGAAATACTTTTTCATAATCGCGATAATTTTAATCAAAGATAGCACAATTTATTTGGCAAAGCTCCGCGATGCGAACGGCAGGGCTATCTTGAGGGCGGTATGCCAGTATTCCCAATTGTGGCCGCTGTTGCGTACTCTGAATTCTGCCTTGATTTTCTTGGCCCTCATCTTCTGGTAGAAGATCACGTTCTGGTCCAGGAGGCTGTCCTCGTCTCCGCAGTCTATGAACCACTTGATGCTCTTGAGTTTGTTTACCGTAGCTTCGTCTGCATTCTCCACAAAGTCAAGGGCGGAATTCTGCCTTACGCTGCGGTTGAGAGTATAGAGCATGTCTCCCTTGTCGGCCTTTTCGTCGTTAAGCTGCTTGGTGTCCAGCCAGGCGCTCATCGCGTAGCAGGAGGAGAACATGTCAGGATGTTTCTGGCAATAGACCACGCATCCGCCGCCACCCATACTCAGGCCCATGACTGAGCGGTGGCCCTTGTCTGCCTGTATGCGGTATTTGCTTTCCACCTCAGGCATGAATTCGTTGAAGAAAAAGTCTTCATAGTTCCATCCGGGGATGTTGAAATAGCCGTTCTGGACCTTGTAGATGTCCCAGTCTCCGGCATTAGGCATAACGATAATCATAGGGCAGGCCTCGCCGCTTGCAATCAGCTCGTCTGCAACAAGTTTCATGTTTCCCATCTTGACCCAGTCGGAATAACCGCCGTACATTCCGTGGAAAAGGTAAACTACCGGATACTTCTGGTCACCCTTGTCATATCCGTCCGGCAGGTAGACATTGTACTTGTGGGTGAAGTTCAGCGTCTTGGAATAGATGCTGTCTGTAACGATCTTGCTGGCGAAGGCAGAAACGCCAATGCCAAGCAGCATAATCAGTGATAAAAAAATCTTTTTCATATTGTATGGTTTTATTTGTTACGATGTTGTGATGCCTTGAAAGCTTTGAGGTTCTCTTTCATTTGGTCCTTGCAGGACTCGGCGATGAAGGTCTCCGTGAATTTTTCAAAGATATATTTTATTGCGGCTTCGGAAGGATGAGTCATGTCTTCCGCATACCAGCGGTAGTCGCGGAGTTCATCCAGCATTATCTCGTAGGATGGGAAATATTCCGCTCCGGCATTTTCTATTGCCAGCAGTAAGGCGCTCTTTGACAGGTTGTTGCCGTGGGCTCCGTCTGCAAGATGCCGGATCGGGCTCACGGTAAAGATGAAGCGTTTCTTTGGAAACATCGCCTTTATCTGGGCGATCATCTCCCTTGTGTCTTCCGTCGGGACGAACACTCTTTCAAAATCCTTAGCGGGGAATTTGTGGCAGTTGGAAACCACGAACTCCGTGCCCTTGAGCTTATAGACGAAAGATGTTCCGAGAGTGATGATTACCGTATCCGCCTGGCAGAAGAAATCTGCGGCGTGGTTGAGGTCCTGGTTGGCTTTTTTGAGGAAATCTTCCGCTGTTCCGTCTGCCTGTCTGAGCCCGCATCTTGAATGGTGGCTCCAGGTGACAAACTTCCCGTCCGGGCGCAGGATAATGTCTTCTTTGGAAAACAGAGGGTTGTCGCTGCTTCTGAGAAGGCCGGAGACCGCTCCAAGCCTCATCAGCGTGTTGAAAACCGAGCAGATGTTATACAGCGTTCCGAAAGGGTTCACAAGGCAGTCAAAGCCGTACTGTGTGAGCTTCTCTCCCATACTGTCTGCAAAGCAGCTTCCCAGGCAAAGGATCTTGCTGGAGAAGTCTATCTGTCTTTCCGGTTTCGGAATATCTACTGGAGTAAGTATTTTCATCGCGATATGTTTTGTCTGATCTTGTCCAGGCCCGCCCTTTCAAGTGGAGAGCCGGTGAACATTTCCTTGAACTTTTCTTCTGTCATTTCTTCCCATTTTTCTCTTGTCAGGCCTTCCAGAAGTGCCTTTTTTGAAGAGAATTCCTTCCACCCTTCCTTGTTGAACTTATTCCATGGGCAGGCATTCATGCAGTCGTCGCATCCGAAGATCCATTTCTCTGAAAAGTCCTTTGTCCGCCCTTTGTCCGCCCCCTCGAGAGGCTCTTCGATAGTCTTGTACGACAGGCACTTGGATGCATTAACCTTGAAGGGCTCATATAAGGCTTTTTGAGTGCAGGCATCCAGGCATTTGGTGCATTGTCCGCATCCGTTAGGAACAGTTTTATCCGTGTAAGGCAGCTCGGATCTGGTTAAAATCACTCCGATGAAGTTCTTTATGCCGGCTTTTGGGCTTATCAAGAAGTTGTTCTTGCCTGTAAAACCTATTCCGGCTCTAACAGCCCAGGCCCTTTCAAGCACAGGAGCGGAATCGGTGAACACTCTGCAGCTTTTCCTTTCTCCTGTTGCTTCCTCTATTAAAGCAACAATCTTGTAGAGCTTTTCCTTTATTGTCGTGTGGTAATCTTCCCCGAGAGCATATTCAGAAATCTTGAGCCCGTCTGTGGACAAACTGTATCCGCCGCTGTAGAAAGGCGCAAAGAACACTATTACGCTTTTGGCATCGGGAAGCAGAAGGGCGGGATCCATCCTCTTGTCCACATTCCGTTTCAAATACTCCATCTTGCCAAAATGCCCGCTTTCCTCGGCCTCAAGGTATCTCTTGGCTTCAGGGCTTCCGTCCAGGGGAGAAACTCTTGCACATCCGCAGTCTGCAAAGCCCAGCTCTTCAGACATTTTAAGAATGCCGTCCCACAATTCTGTTTTCAGGGAGAGAGGATGCCGATTACTTATAGTGTCCATATGCAGATAAGACAAGCACTTCTACAGTATTGTCATAAACCTTGTAAACAAGCCTATGCTCTTTTGTTATTCTTCTTGAGTAAACTGAGCCATCGTACCCTTTAAGAATTTCAATCTGTCCAGTTCCTGTTTTGGGATGCTCCTGTAGTTCTATCAGAAGCTGAGACAATTTTGTTATGGCTTGAGGAGCTTTTTTATAGAGATTCTTTAAATCTTTTCTTGCATCTTCTGAGAAAACAATTGTGTACATATTACCCCTCACTTAACATACCCTTGAGATAGTCTTCTACGCTCTCATTTTCCTTCATTCGGTACACTTTTCCGGCTTCGTAATCAGCAATTCCACGTTTGATCTTGGCATCCAATGTGGCTCTGTCTATTAACAAATCATCTTCCATTACAGGAACAAGCCGGTAACTACCATGAGTCCTAGATGTAATAATAACATCATTTGAATGAGCCAAAACAAAATATTTTCTTTGATTGGCCCTAAATTCTCTGCTGCTAACAACAACCATAATATTAAACTTAGTTGGGCAAATATACTCAAATCTCAAACAAGTACCAAATTGGTACACATATTTTTAACATATTGATAGCTGTGTTTTTGTTAAATTTATTCTTGTGGACAAAGATTTTTATTAATTTTGTTCCGCAAAATTCAAAATTGCTTTAAGGTTTTTAGATAATTCAAGAAAGATATATGAAAAAGATATTGGTTGTAGGTGCAGGCGGTCAGATCGGGACAGAACTGGTTCCGCACCTGC
>CADAOA010000060.1 GCA_902789435.1 uncultured Bacteroidia bacterium
CAAAGAACTCTTCAAATAATTGTCTTCTATGAAAACACAAAAGACAGTCTCTATCAAAGCTAATTCTCGTGAGGATTATCACAAACAATTGATAATGCTATTTCTTGAGGAAAAGCATGGCACTTCACAGGAGTGGAATTACTACGATTATTATGTAGAAACCGGCAAAAACGGCAAGAGGCTATATTTACATCGTCCTGCATATAAGAATAAGGGAATGGACTTCGAAGTCCGTGTCGAAGATTATCAGTTTAGATATGGGAAATATGGTAATATTATCAGTACTGGTAACCGGCCAAGTCATCCTGAAATATGGAATGATGTCAATACAAAAGTTGTTGAAAACTCTGGAGATGGGCAAAAACTGAAAGACTTAATCACTCAGGTCTATAACTGTGAGGAACCGAATGAAGATGTCATTAACGCTTGTCGGTTCACAAACGGACTCCCTCTTGATTTACTGCTTTACACAATTAAATGGCTTTTCATAGAACAGGACATGACGTATTGGAACCAAAGTGGTAGAGAAATGTACTACAATCATTTAATGGAGATTTGGGAATAAAGGAGCATATCATGTACAACACAAAATATTATATAGATGGTGAACTGTGGCAATTAGCAAGGCCTAAAACGGCAGCTATTCAAACCTACACCTTTGGGGACGATCTTGTTATTGGTATTTTTCGAGGGAGTAAACAGCCTCATCCAGAACTCGATATTAAAATAAAAACGCTCCTTCCGGGAGAAAATGCAAAGCCATTTCTTTTACCACATGAAAGTTGGGCGATAGATTTAATAATCAAAGCTCAGCACTATCGTGAAGGCATAGTGGCAATGCTTGACTACTTCATTGATTTTTACGACAACTGCGAACCGTTTTCTCATCCGGAAGACAGGAATACTTACCAATTGGCGACAGTCCCATACGTCCAAGAGCATTTCGGCTATATCAGCGTTCCTGGTTCCCTTCCCATAGAAGGAATTGCCGTTATTATTGAGTACTTATGCTTGAATGAAAAGCGAGCGGAAGGAGCACATCAATTCCGCTTACTGCTTGATTGGATAAAGGATGGTGCAAATGGACAACGTTCGTTTATGAGCGTCCTCAATTTGGCCGCACGACACCAAGAGTATTAGAACGGAAGCTCAGGGCCATAGTATGCCTCTGGCTCACAAAGAATTCGGATATCACCATCCTGAAATAACTTTGCCTGCTTCTCCAACTTCTCCAGGATCTCACCACGGCGGTTTATGCTATTCAGTTCCTCGCGACGGGCTTTGCTCATCCCGAGGAACTTTTCTTCTTGGTCAATGCCTAAGAATCGGCGACCAAGGAGATTGGCTGCGATGCCAGTAGTGCTGCTTCCCGTAAACGGGTCGAGTATCCAGGCTCCAGGTTTAGTGGATGCCTGAATGATTCTGGATAGGACACACAACGGTTTCTGGGTGGGATGCTTCCCGCAAGACTTCTCCCACGGTGCAATCGCAGGCAACGTCCAAACATCGCGCATCTGAGTGCCACCGTTTATCTCCTTCATCAACTCATAATTAAAAAAGTGAGCTACTTTCTGTTCTTTACGCGCCCACAGAATGTATTCCGCTGAGTATGTGAAATATCTGCATGAAAGATTAGGCGGAGGATTGGTCTTTACCCAGGTAATGCAATTAAGAATCTTGAAGTCCAGCTCCGTGAGGCAGCGAGCCACGGAGAATATATTGTGATAAGTGCCGCTTACCCAGATAGTGCCATCGGATTTCAAATGGGCCCGGCAGGCTGCCAACCACAATTTATCAAACTTATAGTCTTCCTCAAATCCCCGAGATTTGTCCCATTTTCCCTTGTTCACTGATACGGGAATGCCACTCTGGATGCTGATTCCGCCGTTGGAAAGATGGTACGGTGGATCTGCAAAAATCATATCGAACTTGAAATCAAACGAGTTCAAAAGTTCAATACAGTCTCCTTTCAGGAGCGTAAAATTCTTGTCTTGTGACTTGTAATAGGCTGTGGGCATATAGACTATACAAGTTTGGTGACTATTACGCCTTCATCCAAGTCCAAAATGTTATAGAGATTTTCTAGAACATCGAAGGTCTCTTTAAGGTTGTTTCGGGCAGATCCCCAGCCATGACCATCAGTAATCCAAACAAACTTGAACTTGGGATGGTCTTTAGTTTCTAAGGCTATCGTCTTATAGCTGCGGGCTGTCTCGTTCAGTTTTGACCCGCCACTGGCGTAAAAATTTGTCTCAATACCATAAATCATGTTGGGACGCTTTATCACAAAGTCAAAGCGCTTCTCAGTGCCGCCTTCATTGGAGATGCATGATAAGTCAATGTTCCACTTTTGTTCAATCTCGTGGATGTACATTTCCTTGAAGTAGGTCTTTTCTCTCTCAAGGCCGGCTTTGATAAGGTAACGTTCCACCAGATCTTCCATTACATGTCCTCCACGATTCTTGCGGGCGTTTGAATCCAAGCCAGTTTCGACACCTGTAACATAGTCTACAAGGTTGTGGATATGCTTTTGCTGCATCAAGTCAAAAAGGCCTGTTTCACGCATAAATACAGCATACTCCTCGATGAAGTAGTTGCATTGACGAAAATTCCAGACATGCTCACCATCAAAATCAACAGTAAGAATGTCTGATTCGCGCTTTGCTAACAGAATAGGAATGCACTTGAGGATTTCTGGGTATCGGTTTAACAAAGAAATAAAATCCTTCTCAATGTTCTCACTGCCAATCAGGGAGTTCATGATATTCAACTCGACTTTGATTGAGTCTACATTCCGGTAGATCTTATCAAAGTCAGTGTAATATTTATAGCCAGCTATGGCAGAGCGGAAACCAGCCAGCCAGGTGGTGAAATCTCTCATATCTATGCGTTAAATACGTTGGAAATCATCAATTCTGAGATAGCGCCGCGCCCTGAGGCATCAGAATTAATCATTCTTGCGGCAGAAACCCTTTTGATGATGAAGTGATTGTATATAGTATCTAAGAAATCTTCTTTAGGGTTAACCTTCTTCGGGTCAGAGTTACTTGCTACGAACAGTGCCTTGTCTTTGCTTATCTGGTCACAGAAATCGCGGAGGCGGATTTGTTCGGCATCGTTGAAACCATTCTTGGAATAAGATGTAAAAGAAGAGGTTTCAGTGATTGGCTTATACGGAGGGTCAAAATAGAACAATGTACTTGGGCTTGCATAACGGCCAGTCTCAGCGAAGTCTCCACAGAGAATTTCCACCTTCTGAAGAACAGCAGAACACGCATGGAGATTATCCGCGTCGCAGATGCGAGGATTTGCATATTTCCCGTGAGGCACATTGAATTCACCCCTGGAATTAACACGATATAAGCCGTTAAAACATGTTCGGTTTAAGAAAATGAAAAGAGAGGCTGTTTCAACAGGCGTTGTTTTCTTGGCATTGAAAAGAGCCCTTTGATTCATGAAATAGTCTTTACGGCCTTCTGCATTCAGCGGTATGTATTCGGCCTGGATGGCCGCTAGCTTCTCAATGAGGGTCTCAACATCTTCCTTAATAACTCGATAGGTGCATATTAGTTCTGAGTTGATATCATTAATGACAGCGTGTTCGATGTTGGGATATGTCTGAAGAATCCAGAATAAGACAGCACCGCCACCAACAAATGGCTCTACATACGTAACATGTCTGCGCTCAGCAAAATCCAAAGGCAATGATTTGCGCACTTCGTTTAGTAATTGTGTCTTCCCTCCAACCCATTTGATGAACGGATGGGCGTTTGTTATGTCTTCAAACAATCTCATAAACTCATCATGTTTCTACAAAATTACTAAAAGATTGAATCGGTCAAAATGAAAATGTGGTCAAATTGTGGTCAATTTGGTGAAGGCAAAAAAGAAAGACTTTGTAAGTGTCTGATTTTTGACAACTTGCAAAGTCTTGTTTGTGCTCGGGACGGGAATCGAACCCGTACGGACATTTCTGTCCACAGGATTTTAAGTCCGGCGTGTATACCAATTTCACCACCCGAGCTCCGTTTTCAAAAAAGACCGGCCAATTTCTTTTGGTCGGTCTTTCGTGCCCAGGACAAGAGTCGAACCTGCACACCATTTCTGGCACTACCCCCTCAAAGTAGCGTGTCTACCATTCCACCACCTGGGCCTTTTAAAAGCCTCCCAGAAAACTGAGAGGCAGCACTTCAAATTATGAAAACTTCGAGCGGAAAACGGGACTCGGACCCGCGACCCCAACCTTGGCAAGGTTGTGCTCTACCAACTGAGCTATTTCCGCAATTGGGACTGCAAATATAGCAATCTTTTTTGTTCTGCAAAAATTTTAAGAATTTTATAATTTTGGGGTATGAAAAACAAAACTCTGAAAACAATCATTTGCGCATTGGCATTCTCAGCGATTGTATGCTCAAGCGCCTTTTCCCAGAACAACGACAGAAGTAAAGTATTCAACCCTCTGACAGACAAGGTAGAGGTAAACCACGAATTCAGGGGAGCCTGGCTTACTACCGTAAGAGGCTCGGACTGGCCGAGGAAGATCAGGGTGAATCTTTCCAAGATGAAGGGAGAAAGCCGCCACGAGCAGAAAATCAGGATCGAAAGGCAGAGGGACTCCCAGAAGAGAGCCCTTGTGAACGTGATCACCAAGATCAAGGAAACTGGCTGCAACGTGGTCATAATGCAGCTTTGCTGCAACTCAGAGGCCTATTACAAGTCCAAGATCCTGCCTTGGGACCACAACCTGACCGGAGTTCAGGGAGAAGATCCGGGATATGACCCTCTGAAACTCGCTATCGAGACTGCCCACAGCCTGGGAATGCAGATCCACGGCTGGTTCAACCCTATGAGAGTGGGAAGCGTAGATGCCGACAGGGTGAAAAAGCACCTTTGCTACAAACATCCGGACAGGGTGATTAAATATGGCAAGACTATGTACTGGAACCCCGGCAACCCGGAAGTCATCCAGTATCTGTATGACGTGATATATGAGGTGATGAGCAACTACGACCTGGACGGGGCCCATATAGACGACTTCTTCTATCCTGAAGGACTGAGGGAAAAGCTGGAAGTCCTGCCTAAGCTCAGGGACAGCCTTAAGACCCTCACCGACAAAAACGAAATCGCAGAGCTGAAAAAGACCATCAAGAAAATGGATGACGGAAGGGTGTGGGACGACGCCTCCTGGTATCAGAAATATGGCAACGGAATGGAACTCGGAAGATGGAGGGAGGAAAACGTGAACAAGATTGTTGCGGCCATGCACAAGGCAACCCACGACGCCAAGCCAAACGCGATTTTCGGAGTAAGCCCGGGAGGAAGGCTGGTAAACACCCAGAAACTCTACGCAGACCCTCAGTACTGGATCGCAGAGGGAACCATAGATTACCTGGCTCCGCAGATTTACTGGCAGCACGGCCACAGGATCGCCGATTTCAAGAAAGTGCTCGACAGCTGGGAACCGATAATGAAGAATGTACCTTGCCTTCCTGGCCTTGCCGCATACCGCTACAAGGAAAAGGGATTTGACACAATGGATGAATTCGTGCTGCAGGTAGATGAATGCCGCCAGGCTGATTTTGTCCAGGGCAACATCTGGTTCACCACACACAGCCTTTTCAGGAAGGATTTCCTGGAATGCCTGCAGGGAAAGATTTATCAATACCCAAGTCTGATACCTAAACTCGGAACCTCTTCAGACATTACTCCCGCCCCAGTCACCGCAACCGCCTCCGACGGGGTAATCAGATGGGAAAAAAGCCCGGCGGCACAAAGCTATGCCATCTATAAACTTTACATCTCCGGATATTCCCCGGACGGGTTCAGCGCATTCTGGCAGGGCGGACTCATAGGACAGACCACAGAAAACAGTTTCTCCGCCCCTGAAAGAGCGGAGAACTATGTCGTGGTAGCTATAAACGGCAAGGAAAAATCCTCTCCGAGCAACGTGGTATTTGTCAGATAACGCTTCTGAACTCTTTCAGGAAGCGAACGTCGTTCTCGAAGTAGTGGCGCAGGTCGTTGACCATCCACTTAAGCATCGCGATACGCTCTATACCCATACCGAATGCGAATCCGGTGTATTTCTTGCTGTCGATACCGCTGGCCTCAAGCACGTTAGGATCCACCATTCCGGCACCCATGATCTCCAGCCAACCGGTTCCCTTGCAGATGTTGCAGCCCTTGCCGCCGCAGATGTTGCAGCTGATGTCAACCTCTGTGCTAGGCTCGGTGAACGGGAAGTATGAAGGCCTCATACGGATCTGTGTCTGAGGACCGAACATCTCCTGAACGAAAAGCAGGATGGCCTGCTTGAGGTCCGCAAAGGATACGTTCTCGTCTATGTACAGACCCTCCACTTGATGGAAGATGCAGTGAGCCCTTGCGCTGATGGCCTCGTTGCGGAACACCCTTCCTGGGCAGACAACCCTGATCGGAGGTTTCTGCCTTTCCATTGTCCTTACCTGGACGCTGGAAGTGTGAGTTCTCAGAAGGATAGGATCGTCGCTTGCAGGATTGATGAAGAACGTGTCCTGCATATCCCTTGCCGGATGCTCCGGAGGGAAGTTAAGCGCGGAGAACACGTGCCAGTCATCCTCGATCTCAGGACCCTCGGCAACCGCAAAGCCGAACTTGCCGAAAATGTCCAGAATCTCCTCCCTTACCAGGGAAATAGGATGGCGGGTTCCCAGCTCGAAAGCATCTCCCGGCTTTGTGAAATCCGTTTTGGAGTCTATCTCGAGAATATCCTCAAAAGACTCCCTCAGCGATTCTATCTTTTCTGCCGCCTTGGTCTTGAGTTCGTTAAGGCATTTGCCGAATTCTCTCTTCATTTCCGGGGCTACGGAGCGGAACTCGTCGAAAAGGCGGGTAATCTCACCTTTCTTTCCAAGGAGTTTTATCCTGAGCTCTTCAACATCCTGAAGTTTTTCAGCACGGAACTGTTCAATCCTGTCCAGCAGGTTGTCTATATCTTTGCGATCCATCTTGTTGGTGTTTTTCGAGGTGCAAATATACTCAATATTGGCTATATGTCATCCCTTACAACTGGCATGGTCATGCATCTGGCTCCGCCACCTCCCCTAGGAAGCTCGCTGCCCTCGATGGTGATGACGCAGCGTTTTTCTTTCTCAAGATCAACCTTGCCGTCTATCACATCGTTTGCGGCAACAACGTTGAAACCGGCTTTGTCCAATGCGTTAAGGGTATGAACGTTTCTCGCGTATGACAAAATCTTTCCAGGTGCTATCGCAAAGCTGTTTGCTCCGCTGTGCCACTGCTCACGGTCAGCATTCCACTCATCCTCGTCTCCGCCGCAGAACACAGGCTCCAGGTCCTTGCCCAGTTTCCTGAGGGTGGAAAGGACGTTCTGCTCGTCACGAATCTTCTTCACCCTGCCGCCCTCGATGGTAATGTGGACTGTACGGTACTGGTTCTCCCACAGGATCAGAGGCTCGTAAATCAGGCAGGCGTCCCTGTCCAGCATAGTGAATACCATATCCATGTGGATGAAACTCTCTATGTCGTCCGGAAGCTGCTGCACAATGATGTGCTTCTGCTCTCCATCTGTGTTCCGGCAGAATCGCTGAACAAGTTTGTCTATACCCTGGGAAGTTGTCCTGAGGCCGTTGCCCACAAGAAGTATATTCTTGTCAATCACCAGGATATCTCCTCCCTCCACACTCACGTTGTTCTTGACATTGCTGCCTGCTATGCCCCCTTCTCCGGCAACTTCCTTGGAGAACTCGTTGGCATCGATGATGGTGCAGTCAAAAAGCCTCGGGTTGGAGAAGATAGCCTCCATGATCAGGGACTCTCTCACCCTTACCTTGTTTGCCATCTTGCAGATCAGCACATCCTCGCCGATGGAAGCGGAAGCGTCTCTTGTAAAATAGAAATTGTACAGAGGGCTCAGGGCATAATATTCATCTTCAAGAAATGCCGTAAGGGTCTCTATCTTTGCAGGAAGACCCTCTATCAGAAGCCTTGCAAGCTTCTTGGTAGGAGTTCCCATCAGCTTATCGAAATACTCGGGCACGTTCTCAATGGAGCAGATTCTCCTCAGCAGCATGCTTCTGTCACCCGAATCGTCCAGGACGGCTTCCAGGAGTTCGTTCACCTGATAAGTCTTGGTCCATTTATTGAGCACTCCGTGGAGCTGCGCATATTCCTTCTGCGCTATGGAAAGATTCAAGATATCACTGTACAGGGCCCTCTGGGCAATCCTCGGCGTCATGTTCTCCACCTCGTCTCCCGGGGTATGCAGAATTACTCCCCTAAGTCTTCCTATTTCGCTATGTACTTGTACTTTAACTGGATTCATATATGTGTTTATATTTTACAGATAGTCTGAAAGATTGTTGATTGCAAGGTCCGCGGTTATGGCCTTGAGTTGTTTTTCGTCCCTAGGGCAAACCAGCAGCACATCGGGAGTACTTATAACCACGAAGTTCTCCAGATTCTTAACCACGATGAGCTTTTCTTTCTCTGCTGACACCACAATGCTGTTTTTTACACCGTCCAGCATAG
>CADAOA010000061.1 GCA_902789435.1 uncultured Bacteroidia bacterium
ACGTTCGTGATTCTGCTGGTTCTTGCCTGGAGAAACGGCAGGACATACTGCAATACCGTCTGCCCTGTAGGCACTGTGCTGGGAACCCTGGCAAGATTCTCGATCTTCCGCCCGGCAATAGACAAAAGCAAGTGCGTTAACTGCAATCTCTGCGTAAAGAACTGCAAGGCTTCCTGCATAGACATCAAAAACCACAAGATAGATTACTCCAGATGCGTTGTCTGCGGAGACTGCATTTCCAAATGCAAGAAAGACGCTATCTCCTATACATCAAAGAGATACAAGGAAGAATCCGTTAAGGACACTCCGAAGGAAGGAATGGAAAGGAGGGCTTTCATCGCGACAGCTTCCCTTGTAGCCGTTTCCGCCGCAACCGCAAAGGCTCAGGAGAAACTCACCGACGGAGGCCTTGCCCCAATCGTTGAAAAAGAAGTGCTCAAGAGAGAGACCGAGATCCTGCCTCCTGGAGCTGTGGGAATGACTCATTTTTCCAGCCGCTGCACCGGATGCCAGCTGTGCGTCTCAAAATGCCCGAACAACGTGCTCAGGCCTTCTTCAGACCTTATGACGCTTATGCAGCCTAGGTCTTCTTACGAGAAGGGGTTCTGCCGTCCTGAATGTACAGTCTGCTCGGAGGTCTGCCCTACGGGAGCGATCAAGAAGATAACCCGCGAAGAGAAATCTTCTATCCAGATAGGCCATGCAGTATGGGATGCAGGAGCCTGCCTTCCTATGGTTGAGGGCATTACTTGCGGCAACTGCGGAAGGCACTGCCCTACCGGAGCAATCTCGATGGTTGCCGTGGATCCGGATAATGAAAACGGGCCAAAGTTCCCGGTAGTGGACGAGAATATCTGCATAGGCTGCGGAGCGTGCGAATATGTATGCCCTGTCCGCCCTGTCAGCGCAATCTATGTGGAAGGACATCAGCAGCATAAACTAATCTAAGAGCCAACGGTTATGGAAAAGAAAAACATCAGCAGAAGAAGCTTCGTGAAGAAGGCTGGAATTGGCTCGGCGATTTTGGGAGCCGCAGCCCTTTCCGGAGGAATCATTTCCTGCAAGAGCAAGAAAAACGAGACTGTTGAAAGCGGACCTCTCGGCCCTATTCCGACAGACAAGATGACATACCGCACCAATCCGAAAACCGGAGAGAGAGTCTCCCTTCTCGGATACGGATGCATGAGAATACCGAGCATAGACAACACCAGCACCAGAGAATCTGAGAGCGCGATAGACCAGGATATGTGGAACAAGCTGGTTGACTACGCGATAGAGCACGGTGTAACCTACTTCGACACATCCCCGGCTTACTGCAAGGGAAAGAGCGAGGAGGCCACCGGAATCGCCCTTTCAAGACACAAGAGGGAAGAGTACACCATCGCGACAAAACTCTCCAACTTCGCCCCTTCAACCTGGGCAAGGGAAGAGTCCATCAAGATGTACCGCAACTCGTTCAAGAAACTGCAGGTAGACTACATAGACTATTACCTTCTGCACAGCGTGGGAAACGGAGATTTCGAGACCTTCGAGAACCGCTACATCAAGAACGGAATGCTGGACTTCCTGCTAAAGGAAAGGGAGGCCGGAAGGATCCGCAACCTGGGATTCTCCTACCACGGAGACGTGAAAGTGTTTGACTGGCTGCTGGAAAATCACGACAAATACCACTGGGATTTCGTGCAGATCCAGATGAACTACCTGGACTGGAAGCACGCCAACGAACTCAACAAGAGAAACCAGAATGCAGAGTACCTGTACAACGAGCTTCAGAAAAGAGGCATTCCGGCAGTGATTATGGAACCTCTCCTGGGCGGAAGACTGGCAAATGTACACGAGCACGTTGCCCAGACACTCAAGCAGCGCAAACCACAGAACAGCGTGGCTTCCTGGGCTTTCCGCTGGGTGGGCTCATTCCCTGGAGTGCTGACCGTACTTAGCGGAATGACCTATATGGAACACCTTGAAGACAATCTCCGCAGTTACTGCCCGCTAGAACCTGTTACGGAAGAGGATATGGAGTTTCTCGAGCAGACAGCCCAGATGCTTCTCAAGTACCCTACCATCCCTTGCAACGACTGCCAGTATTGCATGCCTTGCCCGTACGGCATAGACATACCAGGAAATCTTCTGCACTACAACAAGTGCATCAACGAGGGCA
Source organism: uncultured Bacteroidia bacterium (assembly GCA_902789435.1). GTDB lineage: Bacteria > Bacteroidota > Bacteroidia > Bacteroidales > UBA932 > Egerieousia. The sequence continues at coordinate 2,162 of CADAOA010000061.1, forward strand.
ACATGCCGTCCTCAAAGCAGGATCCTAACTACCGAAAGGCAAGAAGGGCCTTCCTTGTTGGCTATGCCCGCAAGCTCGCTCCTGAAAGGATGGCCGACCACTGCGTCGGATGCCGCCATTGCGTGCCGCACTGCCCTCAGAACATCGACATTCCGGCACAGCTTCAGAAGATTGACCAGTACTACGAGAAGCTGATGAAAGAGGAGGAGCTCTAAAGTTCCATTCTGACGGCTGCCTTTGCCGTGGAAACTCCCCTTCTGTACTGATATTTCAGATAAAGGCTCAGCCACCGGCTGGGCCTTATCCGTACCAGGCAGCACACGTCCGTTCCCTGCCCGTAGAGCAAATGCGAGGAAAATGAATACGGCAGTTCTGCCTCGGGAAAATATATCCTTGATGCCCAATCTCTTACGTGGAACATCGCAACCCCAGCCGTACCCCCTATAACTCTTTTTTCCAACTTCAGATAAGATGAAAAGGCCCTTCCGCCAAGAGAATTGTACTCGCTCCTCAGCACAAGACTCAGTCCACTTACAATCATTATCTTTCCTCCTGCCTTAAGACTCAGTATCCTGTCTGTTTCCACAGGATTGGAATACCTGATATCTGTCTTTGAATACCCTTTTATCCAGAATTCGTTGTTTGCAGTGCTCCCGAAAGAGGAATCGTCCCACGAGAACTTCACATAAGCCTTGAGGGTGGAAGAAGGATCCTTCACCCGGTATCTGGGAGCCGGATATGCAGAATAATCCACCCCAACCGCATAACTTGTTTTCTTGTAGAGTATTCCAGTCATTCTCAGCGATACTCCCTGCTGGTTATTCAATTTACTCAGCGATGAATATGCTCCTCCCGCCGGAGAGGAAAAGTCTTTTCCGTAGCCCCTGAGCAAAAAATGGAAACTTACCTTCTCCAGTTCCATACTGGCACCACCGAGCCCTGCAAAAGACCGCGTTTCCGGACTCCAGGCACCCTCAGCAAACACCACGGCTTTGGGAAATCCAGCCAGATAATCCGCAGAAACCACGCTTCCCTCCTTTTCTTTCCTGAAATATGAAAAACCGTATCGCGACCTACGCCCGGTATATGTCAAACCGTAAACACTTTCCTGCCCTCTGAAAGAGTAACCGGCGCTTAACCTGAATTTTCCCGCTGAAACCGAAACGGCCCCTCCCCTCATCAGCTTGGATGTGTCGGAGCTTGTGTAAAGTGATAGAGGTTCCGCGTTCTTGACAAAGCCGGACGCCTCTCCGGCTCCGGAAAACGAAAAGCCATTCCAAGATGCAAGCCCCTGGCCCATACGGGCATAGAAATCCCCTACCACCAGTTTCTCCAGCTTAAGCCTTCCAACCTTCAATCCGGAATACGATATTCCTCCGGTTGCTATATTATCACTTGAAGTCTGGGTGGAATTCCCCTTCCAGACCACGGACAAATCCAACCTGTCCAAATATGAAGACCGGAGTCTTACCAGATGCTGCTCCGCTTCGGGTGAAAACACTCTCTGGTATCGGGAATAAATGTCGGTCTTTTCGTCTTTCCAGGAATTCTCCGGCCTTCGGACGGCTTCCCCCAGAGTTACATAAGGACGGATCCTTTCCACAGTCTTTTCGTCAAACCCGTAAAGCAATCCCAGTTCAGCAAAAGAGAGAATCGGCCCGCTGGAGGCGATTCTGCTCAAAATGGACTCTATCTGAAATGGAGTCAGCAGCATTAGGGATTCCATCGCTCCCCTTGAAGCTGAATTCAGGTTCAGCGGATGCCGCCGAAGCCTCTGCAGATGGGAAATCATATCCTCTCCGAACAAAGAAGCATCTTCTTCCTCCCCGACTGTCAGCCTTTCCACCACATCATCCTCGGTCTGGGCATCCACCAGCAAAGGCTGTACTGTCATAACACACAGTAAAACAATCCTCAACCATCTTTCCATGCACACAAAAATAGCATCCCGCCCCAGGGGCAGGATGCCAAACCGTACAATTGACTATGTCCGCAAAACGGACAACAAGCGGACAATTGTCGTATATGCGTTTTAACCGTTTACCTTGAACTTGTAGTCCAGCTTTTTGAGTTCTTCGTTAGCCTTTGAAATCTTACCGGCAAGATCGCTTTTGAAACGGGCGGATTTTTCTGCTATCTCCGGATCGGTCAGAGCCAGTATCTGGGTTGCGAAGATTGCCGCGTTCTTTGCCCCGTCCAGAGCCATTGTGGCTACCGGTATGCCTCCGGGCATCTGGAGTATGGATAAAATGGAATCCAGCCCTTCTATGGAGTTGGAACTCTTGATCGGGACTCCTATTACCGGAAGATTGGTGGAAGCGGCGATTACTCCTGGCAGATGTGCTGCACCGCCAGCCCCGGCAATTATTACCTTGATTCCGCGGCCTGCGGCTCCCTTAGCAAACTCCGCTACCATTTCCGGGGTACGGTGTGCGGACAGGGCGTTAACCTCAAACGGTATCTCCATTTCTTCCAGGAATTTTGCAGCAGCCTCCATGACCTTGAGGTCAGATGTGCTTCCCATAATGATGCTTACCAGTGGTTTCATCTCTGACAATTATTACGTTTATTCTGCAAAAATATCTAAATTTGGAGTTCAATACAACATACACTGCCATGAAAAACGTCCAGCTATATGACAAGAGCTTCAAGCCCTACATGTCTTACGAAGAAATCCAGAAGGCCATAGACACTGTCGCCGAGAAAATCAACAACGACCTGAAAGATGAGCACACCCCTATTTTCCTGGGTGTCCTGACCGGCAGCTTTATGTTCTTCGGAGACCTTCTGAAAAGAATAAACCTGGAATGCGAGACCTGCTTCATCCGCCTGGCTTCCTATGAGGGAACTTCCTCCACGGGACAGGTAAAGCAGCTGCTCGGCCTCACCCAGAGTGTTAAAGACCGCAACATAGTTGTGGTGGAAGATATAGTGGACACCGGAGGCACAATCAACGAGCTTTACAAATTACTCAAGGAAAACGGGGCCAGGAGCATCCGCATCGCCACCCTGATGTTCAAGCCGGGCAGCTACAAGGGAACAATCAAGATAGACTATCCTGCCTGCAGCATTCCTAACGACTTCATAGTGGGATTCGGCTTGGACTACGATCAGATCGGACGTAATCTCAAAGACATATATGTACTTGACGTCGAGGAGACTGAAAGAAGAAAAGGTATAAACATCAGATAAAATGAAATACTACATACTGTTCGGGCCTCCTGGTGCCGGAAAAGGTACCCAGGCCAAATTCATAGCGGAGAAATACAACCTCCTTCATATTTCAACGGGAGACCTTCTGAGGAAGGAAATGGCTGCCGGAACACCTCTCGGACTTCAGGCAAAGAAGCTTATAGAGGGCGGCAATCTTGTTCCTGACGAGGTGGTCGTAGGAATGATCCGCAACACATTCTCCTCAAACAAGGAGGTAAACGGTTTCCTTCTGGATGGTTTCCCACGCACCATAGCCCAGGCTGAAAAGCTGGACCAGATGCTCGCCGAAGGGGGAGAAAAGGTGGACAAGGTCCTCTCTCTGACAATAAAGGACGAGACTATTTTTGAGAGGATTGCCAAGAGAGCACAGATAGAGGGAAGGAAGGATGATGCCGATCCTGCAACCATCCAGAACAGGATAGACACCTATCACGCCAAGACCGAGCCTCTCATTGACTACTACAAGAATGAGGGAAACTATTGCGAGATACCGGGAGAGCAGACCATCGAAGAAGTATTCGACTGCATCTGCAAGGTAATCGGATGAAAGAAACCTGCTAAACTCCTTAAGACCATGCCCAACACCGATTTCGTCGACTATGTGAAACTGCACCTTACTTCCGGAAACGGAGGCAACGGTTCTATGCACCTCCATAGGGAGAAATTCATAGACAAAGGTGGCCCTGACGGTGGCGACGGCGGCAAGGGCGGCAGCGTCATCATGCAGGGAGACAGCCAGATGTGGACCCTGATCAGTCTCAAGTACCGCAAGCATATCTCTGCCGAAAACGGAGGCAACGGCAGTGGTAACCTCTGCACCGGAGCAGATGCCAAGGACGTTATCCTAAAGGTTCCTCTGGGAACTGTTGCAAAGAATGCGGAAACCGGAGAAATAATCGGAGAAGTGACCGAACACGGACAAACCTGCACCCTTCTCAAGGGAGGAAGAGGCGGCAAGGGGAATGCATTCTTCAAGTCCGCCACCCGCCAGACACCGAAATTCGCCCAGCAGGGAGAACCTGGAAGCGAAGGTTGGTTCATACTGGAAATGAAAGTGCTCGCCGATGTGGGACTGGTGGGTTTTCCTAACGCAGGAAAATCGACTCTGCTTTCCGCTGTTTCCGCCGCTCATCCGAAAATCGCAGACTATGCCTTCACCACACTGGAACCAAGCATAGGTATCGTAAGATACTATGATGACCAGTCTTTTGTGATGGCAGACATTCCGGGAATCATAGAAGGAGCCCACGAAGGCAGGGGTCTGGGACACCGATTCCTCCGCCACATAGAGCGCAACTCCATCCTCCTGTTCCTGGTTTCGGCTGAAAACCTGGAGATTGCAAAGGAGTACAAGATCCTTCTCAACGAGCTCAAGATGTATAATCCTGAACTTCTGGACAAGGAAAGGATATTGGCGATAACCAAGTGCGACCTTCTCGGCGGGGATAAGGACCTGGTTTCATCACTGAAAAGGAAGGTGCCTAAGAAAGTCCCTTACGTATTCATCTCTTCGGTTACCGGAGAAGGCCTCCAGGAACTTAAAGACCTCATTTGGGAAACACTACACAAGTAATGATAGATATTGACAACATCCTGAACCTTGACAGGGCTCTGACTGCAACCATAAACAGCTGGCACTCCCCGCTGTTGGACAGCATTATGATTTTCCTGTCCGACAAATGGGCTCTGATTCCTGTTTATGTGATAGTGGCTCTCTATGCCCTGTCCAGAAGAACCTACCGGTTCAGAAGGCGCAACTACTTCAACAGCTGGGCAATCTTCATCATCATACTCCTGGCGGCAGGAGCCACTTTCTTCATCCTGGACAAGACCGGGCACGATATCATCAAGCCGTATTTCCATCGACTGAGGCCTGGATTCGACCTCTACACTTGGGATATCATCAGGACTCCGGACGGGAAAGGCGGAGCCTACAGCTTCATTTCAAACCACGCCGCCAACATAGCGGGGTTTGCAATGATAACCTCCCTGTTCTTCAAAAGGAAGTGGTACACGCTCCTCAGCTTCCTGCTTGCAATTGCAGTCAGCTATAGCCGCGTATACCTTGGCAGGCATTTCCTCGGCGATGTAATATGCGGATTCATTTACGGAATCATCGTTGCGTGGATTGTCTATGAGATTGCTGTTGCATTTATCGGATTCCTCAGAAGGAGGATGGTAATCCGTGAAATAAGATAGAGGCATCATCGCAATGCTTTATATCTCAGATAAATCTACAGATCCCTACTTCAACCTTGCAGAAGAGGAATTCCTTCTCAAGGAAATGACGGAAGACATTTTCCGCCTATGGAGGAATTCCCCCTCCATCATAGTCGGCAGATACCAGAACACCATCGCGGAGATAGATTCAGAATACACCAAAAGCCACAACATTACGGTAGTCAGGAGGCTCAGCGGCGGAGGCGCTGTTTTCCACTATCTTGGCAAGCTCAACTTCACTTTCATCCAGAATCTGGCTCAGAACCAGAACCTGGACACCTCCCGGATGTTCCGCTATTTTACATCTCCTATCCTGGAAGCCCTCCAAAGCCTGGGCGTAAACGCCGAGCTCCAGGGCCGTAACGACCTTGCCATAGACGGAATGAAATTCTCCGGCAATGCCATCTGCATACATAAGGACAGAATCCTCATGCACGGCACCCTGATGTTCAAGGTCAGCAAGGCAGACCTCTCCAAAGCCCTCAGGCCCAGACCGGAAAAATTCATCGGCAAGGCGGTCAAAAGCAATGTCAAGCGCGTCACCAACATCAGCGACCATCTAAAGGACAAGGATCCGGACATCCTTTGGTTCACCGATTTCCTCGGGAAATACGTCTGCTCCCGGATAAAAGATATAACTCCGTACCGTTTCACGGAGTAGAACTTTACCTTAAGACAAAAAACGGCAGAATAACCGATCTCGACATCAGGGGAGATTATTTCTTTTCCCGCCCTACGGAAGAATTCACCCGGACAATCATCGGCACTCCCCACACAAGGGAAGATATACAAAAGAAAATAGGCACCCTGGATACAGGCGCCTATTTTGCAGGTATTGATTCAGAAGATATCGTAAGCTTGTTCTTCTGACAAGCTTACTCTTATCTGCCGAACTTCTTTTCCTTTAGCTTAACCAGCTGTCCTTTAAGCACATCTACACAATCTACAACTGCATCTTCAAAGCTCTTGGCGTTCCTTGTAACGATGATATCATCTGTAGGAACCTGCAGTTTCACCTTGCACTCCTTGTTCAGCTGATCAGGGAGCAAACTCAGGGTAACATCTGCCTCCATAAAACCATCGAAGAACTTTTCCAGTTTCTCAACCTTCTTCTCTACAAATGCAAGAAGCTTCTCATCTGCATCAAACTTAACTGATTGGATTCTAATTTCCATAATAACCTCCTTAATTAATTGGTTAAACTGTAATCCAAATATACAAAAAACACGCCTGAAATGCAAATTATATAAAAGCGAGACAAGCCAGTTATGGGTTGACGGCCTTCGGAGTCCAGTTCTTGAAAAAGCGCATCACCTTTTCCTTGTTATAGCCTTCTCCTTCTTCCAGATAGCCGGAGTCCTGGATATGAATAATCTTGCCGTTCTTGTCCAGGACAATGAAGACAGGGTATCCGAACCTTCCGGCGTTGTCCAGGCGTTTCATAAGGGCAGCAGCCCTTTTGGCAACAGCCTCATCCTTGCTCTTGGCCATTCTAGGGTTGTAATTCACGTGGATATAGACAAAGTTGTCGTTGATGATCTTGGTGATGTCTGAATCTTTGGAAATATAGTCTGCAAACTTCAGGCACCAAGGGCACCAGTTGCCGCCAAGCTGGCAGATAACGAATTTACCCTCTCTCTTGGCCTGGGCCACAGCCTTGTCTATCTGCTCAAGCTGGTTGATTTCTTCGTCATATACCTTCTTCAGGCCGGTCTGGGCAGAAGCGGAGGCGGAAAACAAAGCCGCAATCATCGCGATAATAAGGAACCTTTTCATAATTATTTGAATATTAAGTTATTTCTTAGCCCTTGGATGGGCAGTCCTATAGATTTCCTTGAGTTTTTCAAAGGAGTTGTGGGTATAGACCTCGGTTGCCGCCAGGGACGAGTGCCCGAGAACTTCCTTTATGCTGTTAAGGTCAGCCCCTTCGTTGAGAAGGGAGGTGGCAAAGCTGTGGCGCAGGGTATGCGGGGTCTTCTTTCCGGAAAGACCGTTTGCTTTTGACAGTTCGGCTTTGACGGTGCGGTTGATGAATTCCGGATATGCGGGGCCACCTGCATCGGTGAGGAAAAAGCTATCCGACTCGCTGCCATTTAAAAATGCTTCGCGGAGTAAAAGATAATCCCCTATCTTCTCTACCAGGGAATCCACAAGTGGAATCATCCTTTGCTTGTTACCTTTACCTATGATGCTGATAGTGCGTCTCGAAAGGTCTATATCGCTTATTCTCAGCGATGCAGCCTCTGCCCTCCTCAGTCCGGTATCATAGAGAAGAGTTACTATCATCCGGTTACGCACGGAAGGATAGTCATCTGCCACCGGCGTGTCAAAATACAGTTTCAGGGCTTCCGGAGAAAAGAAAGACGGAAGCCTCTTCTTTTCCTTTGGGCGCACGATTTCCTTAACCGGATTGGACGCGAGCTTGTTCTGTCTGACAAGATAGGAGCAGAACGTGCTCAGGGCACTGAGGTGCAGGTTAACCGTCCTGGGATCAAGGCCCCTGTCCATCAAGGAAGAAACATATCCCCTTATCACCTGGAACTTGAGTGCAGACAGGATATCCTCATCGCTGAGCTGACTTTCAGGAACAGCTTGCCTCAAGAAATCTTCCACTGCCTCCCCGTAAAGCTTTACGGTCCGGGGGGAATATCTTCTCTTGACCTTCAGATAATCTATGAAATCAGCCTGGATGCCCATATGTGCAAAGTTAGCAAATAGAATGAAAAAAGGGTTGGCCTCGCGGTCAACCCTTAAGCGTCGGGAGCTTTACTCCTTATTCCTCGCTAGTCTGAAGGTGCTTTACATAGATAGCCTTCATCAGCTGCGCACGCTTCCTTACTGAAGGCTTTTCAAAAGTCTTGCGGTCGCGGAGCTCGCGGATGATCCCTGTCTTCTCGAATTTTCTCTTAAACTTCTTAAGTGCTCTCTCTATGTTCTCGCCGTCCTTGATTGGAACGATAATCATGCTTTATACCACCTCCTTTTTCTTTTGCGGGGTGCAAAGATATAAAAATTTCTTACTTCCAAGCAAATTTGAAGGAAAATAGTGGGTTTAGGAAATTTGTGATTTAGTGAGACCTGCCCTTAAAAAGTAAAAGAAAAAATGTTATATTTGCTGAATATTGTAAAGACGCAATTTTTATTAGAAACTATTAATAATACACCTATCAAACAACAGTAATAATATGGCAGAGAAATTATTTACTGAGTTTCCTCCCGTTCCCAAGCAGGTATGGGAAGATGCTATAATCAAGGATTTGAAAGGTGCCGACTATCAGAAGAAGCTCGTATGGAGAACAATGGAAGGTTTCTCCGTACAGCCTTATTACCGTGCAGAAGACCTGAAGGGTCTGAAGGAAGTGGGCGGAAAGGCAGGAGAGTTTCCTTTTGTAAGAGGCACCAAAGACGACAACAACTGGCTGATCCGTCAGGACTATCTGGTTGGTAAGGACTTCAAGGCAGCTAATGCACTGGCTCTTGACGGTATGATGAAGGGAGTGACCGCTCCGGGATTCGACCTCAGCCAGACCGAGAAAGTCCTCAAGGCAGACATGAAGACTCTCCTGAACGGAATCGAACTTAAGGCCGTTGAGGTTAACTTCAAGGGATGCAAGGACTTGTCAGTCCTGAAGAATTTCATAGCAGTGGCAAAGGAGAAGGGCGCCAAGGCATCCGCCATCAGGGCCTCTTTCGACTATGACCCTCTGAAAGAGCTTAACGCCAACGGAGTTTGGAGCAAGGCAGATGCAGCAAAACTTCTGGTAAAGGCCATCGAGCTCGTAAAGGACTTCCCTCACATTACCGTAGTAGGCGTTTACTCATACGCTTTCAACGATGCCGGAAGTACCATCACCCAGGAACTGGCTTACGGAATGAATATGGGCAGCGAGTATCTGAATCTCCTGCAGGAAGCCGGCGTAAAGGTTGACGAGGCTGCAAAGAGAATCAAGTTCACCGTATCCATCAGCGGCAATTACTTTATGGAAATTGCCAAGTTCAGGGCAGCCAGACTGCTTTGGGCAAACATCGTGAAGGCTTACGGAGCAAAGAAGGAAGACAGCTGCAAGATCAAGGTTCACGCCGTTACAAGCGCCTGGAACCAGACAGTTTATGATCCTTACGTAAATATGCTCCGCGATACCACCGAGGCAATGAGCGGCGCTATCGGAGGAGTTGACTCAATGGAAGTTCTTCCTTTCGACCACGCTTACAAGAAGCCGGGCGAGTTCTCCAACAGAATCGCGCGCAACGTTCAGAGCCTGCTTCTGGACGAGAGCCACTTCAACAAGGTAGTGGACCCGGGTGCAGGATCTTATTACATCGAGGAACTCACCGATGCAGTTGCAAAGACTTCCTGGGATCTGTTCAACTCTATCGAGAAGGCCGGCGGATATGTAGAGGCTTTCAAGGCCGAGAAGATCCAGGACAGCATCAAGGAAACATCTCTCAAGAGAGATTCCAACATCGCCACCAGAAGAGACACTCTCCTTGGAACCAACCAGTTCCCTAACTTCACCGAGGTTGTGGAGAAGGAAGTTACCAAGAAGGTCGTAACCCGCAAGGCCGCTCCTAAGAAGAAGGCCGGAATGGTTGGACGTCCTCTCGAGGTTTACAGAGGCGCAATGGCTTTCGAGGAACTGAGGTTCAAGACAGACAAGGCCGCTAAGCGTCCTATGGCTTTCATGGTTACTTACGGAAACCTGGCTATGTGCCGCGCAAGAGCGCAGTTCGCCTGCAACTTCTTTGCAGTAGCCGGATTCCAGGTAGTTGACAACAACCGTTTCAACTCTCCTGAGGAAGGAGCAAAGGCCGCCCTCAAGGCAAAGGCAGACATCATCGTAGCCTGCTCATCTGATGACGAGTACGCAAACGAGGTTCCTGCAATCGCCAAGATCGTGGGCAAGAAGGGAATCGTTGTTGTGGCAGGAGATCCTGAGTGCAAGAACGATCTTATCGCCAAGGGTATAGAGAACTTCATCAGCGTCCGCAGCAACGTGCTCGAGACTCTGAAGGGTTATCAGGAAAAACTTATCAAATAAGGGGAGGAAAAGTTATGCGTCCAAAATTCAACGATTTAGTATATAAGTCAGCTGCAAAACCTGCAGCAAAGAAGGGTGCAGCAAAGAAGGAAGTTCTTTGGAATACCCCTGAGAAGATAGCAGTGAAGACCAACTACACTGCAAAAGACCTGGAAGGAATGGAGCATCTGCATTATGCTGCAGGTGTGGCTCCTTTCCTGAGAGGACCTTACAGCACGATGTATGTCCAGAAGCCTTGGACCGTACGCCAGTACGCAGGTTTCTCCACCGCAGAAGAGTCAAACGCGTTCTACAGAAGGAACCTGGCCGCCGGCCAGAAGGGTCTTTCCGTAGCGTTCGACCTCCCTACCCACAGAGGATACAACGCTGATAACCCAAGAGTTGTCGGCGATGTCGGAAAGGCTGGCGTGAGCATCTGCTCCGTAGAGGACATGAAGATCCTCTTCGACCAGATTCCTCTTGGAAAGATGTCCGTATCCATGACTATGAACGGAGCCGTTCTCCCTATCATGGCCTTCTACATCGTGGCAGGTCTGGAGCAGGGAGTGAAGCTCGAGGAGATGGCCGGTACTATCCAGAACGATATCCTCAAGGAGTTCATGGTACGTAACACCTACATCTACCCTCCTGAGTTCAGTATGAGAATCATCGGCGACATCTTCGCCTACACTTCCCAGTATATGCCTAAGTTCAACTCCATCTCCATTTCCGGTTACCACATGCAGGAAGCAGGTGCAACCAACGACATCGAGATGGCCTACACCCTGGCAGACGGTCTGGAATATCTCCGCACCGGTATCAAGGCTGGCATCCCTGTAGACAAGTTCGCTCCTAGACTTTCATTCTTCTGGGCAATCGGAACCAACCACTTCATGGAGATTGCAAAGATGAGGGCAGCCAGAATGCTCTGGGCAAAGATCGT
>CADAOA010000062.1 GCA_902789435.1 uncultured Bacteroidia bacterium
AAGATAAAAATTGTCAAAAAAGTAATAAAAGAATATAAAACTAGTCAAAGTAATGAAAATAAATAAAAATAGCCAAAGTTATGAAAACAAAATAAGAATAGTCAGTTATGAGAAATTCAGAAATTAATTTTTAATGGAAACCCAATTGAAAATATTAAAATTAAAAAAATAGGAAGTATTTTTAAAAAAATAATCGATAGAATAAAAAAATAAAGAGAAAAATCTCTTAAATTAAGTTTTACTCTCCTTTTTGATAGGAGGCACATATCCTTTAAGAAGCAAGGACAGTGATACAACTGTTACTGAACTCAATGCCATTGCAGCCGAAGTGGGAAATACTGGAACTGAAAAGTTCGGAAAGCTCACAAATGCAGTCGTTTCATTCGCTCCTGCTACAAATACCGCCATCATCACAGACGGAACAGGTTCTATAACTTACTATAAGTCGTCAGGTCACGGCCTGAAGCAGGGCCAGACCTTCACCGGTGATATAACCGTTACTGTATTGAACTATAACAGTCTCTATTCAGAGGTATCATCTATCAATGCAACATTCGAGGGAGAGGGTGCCGTTGTTGAGCCAACTACACTTACCCTTGCACAGCTCGTTGGTAACTACTCTACTTACCAGAATGAATACTGCAAGGTAACTGAACTCGAGGTAACAGCAGTTTCCGGAAAGAATGTAACAGTTACAGACGGAACCAATACTTATGTGGTTTACACTAACTATGGTAATGCTACTTGCTCTGTAGGCGATAAGATCACCGCGATTGGAACCGTTACCAAGTTTGGCACAACTGAGGAGATCAAGGTTTGGAAGGCCGATGACCTTACCATTACTGCCCATACTCCAACTGAGCATGCCATCAACTTTACCCAGCCAGAGGCCGGCGGTTCTGTTAAAGTAACCGTAGGCGGAACCGAAATCACTTCAGGCGCCAAGTATATTGAAGGCACTGAAGTAAAGGCAGAGATAGTATTGACAGGCGGTTATAATTTCACTACCTGGAGCATTACCGGTGCAGTAAATCTCAGCAGCACTACTTCCCATGTTGTAACCTTTAAGGTGGGAACAAGTGACATAAACATTGTAGCTAACCTTGAGTCTTCAAGTGTTCTCACCGAGACATTTGACTTGTCTACAGGTTATTCAAATGGACAGGAAGTAAAGACCGTAACTGGTACCAATGCAACTGTAACATTTGACAAGGGCACCAACACCAACACTCCTAAATACTACACTACAGGAACTGCTGTAAGAGTTTATGGTGGTGGCTACTTCACTGTTTCCTCAACAAAGAAGATGAGCAAGATTGAGCTTACCTTCGGTTCTGGTGACGGCTCAAATACCATTACTACTGATGTTGTAACTTATACTAATGGCACTTGGGAAGGATCTGCTAATTCTGTTACATTTACAGTTGGCGGAACTACTGGACACAGACGTATAATGGGCATCAAGGTGACATTTGAATAAAGAGTCATAAGCAATTTATCGCCTATACAACGGCGGGCAGGAAATCATCTCCTGCCCGCTTTATTTTATCAAAGGTTAGATACCTAGGACGATATCCGGAGTGATTTCCAGTTTGACTGCGATTGTGCGGGCCTGTTTGAGGGTAGGTTCACATTTACCTGAAAGGATTTCGCTAACTTTGGACTGGTTCATTCCAAGTAGTTTGGCCAGAGCACATTGAGACAATCCCATATCAAGCATTCTGAGTTTGATCACATCTACAAGAGACGGCCTGTCAATAGGATAATGAATATCTTCATATTCCGATACCAAATCTGACAGTAAGGATAATTCAATGAGTTTATTATCGTATTCTGGAGTGTCGTTGTCAACATAAGGAATAAGTTCCTCAATTCTCTGTAAAGCGGCTTCGTACTGCTTTTCGTTTTCTATTTTTGCCATAACTCAGATGTTTTCAATGTCTTTGATATTATCGTAATCGTTATGAGTTCCAATGAAGCGTATAAAGACTCTTTTAACTTGGAAGAGAACTATCGCTACTATTCTGAAATGCCCTCCGCTAATATTGAATACTACTCTTTTATTCCCCACATAATCAGCTGTCCTAAAAGTATTTTCCAATTGTGCAAAATTGTTCCATTGTGCTTTCAAAGTTTTTCTATACCAATCACAAAGGGCAACCTTTGACTCTTTGTGGACCGTATAGTAATCAACGATTGTTTTTTTAGATACTATTATCATTTCATTGATCATGTACAAATGTAATAATTAATTCTAAATTATCAATAATAATTCTAAAATTTAGAAATTATTGATTCAGTCCTTCCTGGAAGCCGCTGGTGAAGGCGCCCCAGTTGGAGATGAGTTCAATGATGAACCATGCGATGATGACTGTTACCAGCAGCCAGATGATCTGTTTCCTGTTTTCCCTGATGAAGGCTTTGGCTTTTTTCATTATTTCCATAACTTCTTTCTTTTTAGTTTATTATGGGTGCAATATAGTTTTCGGGGTATAAGGGCGGATGCCAAACGGTAAATAAATTTGATTACATTTGAAGAAATTGTTGATGCTGGAATCGTGAAAGCGTCTATTATAGGTTAATCGTATATCAGGAGGTTGATATTATGGAAGTTAGGAATATAGTTGTATTAGGGCGCAGGAATGCGGGAAAGAGTTCTTTGGTGAATCTTCTTACTGGACAGAACGTTTCTATCGTGTCTGATGTGGCGGGAACTACCACGGATCCCGTGCGCAAGCGTATGGAGATTAAGGGTGTGGGACCGTGCAACATAATAGATACCGCTGGAGTGGACGACAGTGGAGACGTGGGGAAGTTGCGCTCATCCAGAAGCCTGATGGAAGCCGTTTCTGCAGATCTGGCGCTGATCCTTTTTACCGGAAACAATTTCCTGGATTATGAGAGGAATCTGGCCAACCTGCTCAAAGAAAATGATGTTCCATTTATAATAGTTCATAATCAGGAGGATGTCGAGCATCTGGAGGATGATGTAAGGGTTTCTCTCAGCGATGAGTACAAATGCCCTGTGGTAAGATTTACTTGGCTGAAAAACATTAGCGGGATGTATGTCTCGGAGCTAGTCGAGGCTATATGTGGAATGCTGGGACAGGCGGGGGATGCTGAGCAGAGTCTTGTACCGGAATCATTGGCCGGAGAAGGGGACCGGGTGCTGCTGGTCTGCCCGATAGACAGGGGAGCGCCGGAAGGAAGACTCATCCTTCCGCAGGTGCAAGTATTGCGCAACCTTCTGGATAATAGGGCGGTAGTTACTGTTATCCAGCCATCTGAACTCAAGGATGTGTTCCCGGACGGAAAGTACAAGGTCGTGATAACAGACAGCCAGGCATTTGCAGAAGTTGCCCAGGCGGTGCCTGAAGGTATCCCGGTGGGGAGTTTCAGCATATTGTTTGCCCGCAGGAAAGGGCCGTTCAAGTTGTTCCTGGAATCTGTCTCCGCGATCGGCGACCTTAGGGACGGAGACAAGGTTCTGATACTTGAAAGCTGCACCCATAGAGCAAGTTGTGATGATATCGGTAGAGTGAAGATTCCGGCTATGCTGAAGAAGTACTCCGGTAAAGACCTTTCCTTTGATTTCGTTTCCGGGCTGGACGAGATTCCGGAGAGTGGGTATTCCCTTGCTATACAGTGCGGAGGATGCATGGCCACAAGCCGTCAGATATCGGCAAGGGTCGCCTCCGTCGCTGAGAAAGGAGTTCCTGTTACAAACTATGGTATGGCGATAGCTTTTATGAAAGGACTGTTTGCAGATGCCAATTTTAAAGCATTTCTTCATTTAATCGCTGAATAATAGCGGAAATTCAGGAAATTTTCTATATTTTTGTGATTGCCCCTTGACAATAGGGGCGAATTGGTTATTGCTGAATTCAAATTATTATCATTTAAAATACAAAACGATGGCAGACGTTAAAAGAGTTTACCGCTTTGGCGGTGTAAATGCCGATGGTGACGGCTCAATGCGTAACCTTCTCGGCGGAAAGGGTGCTAACCTTGCAGAAATGTGCAAGCTTGGAATTCCTGTACCGGCTGGTTTCACTATCACCACAGACACTTGCAACGAATATTACGATCTTGGATGCAAATTCCCTGAAGGACTTGAGGCTGAGGTTAATGCAGCTCTTAAGGCAACTGAGGAGATTATGGGCCGCAAGTTCGGTGACCCGAAGAATCCTCTCCTGGTTTCCTGCCGTAGCGGCGCCAGAAGCTCAATGCCTGGAATGATGGAGACCGTTTTGAATATCGGTCTTTGCTCAGAGACCATCCCTGGTCTGATTGAGGCTACCAAGAATCCTAGATTCGTATACGATGCATACAGGCGTCTGATCATGATGTACTCTGACGTCGTTATGGAAAAGGCTGAGGGCATCGAGCCTGAGGACGGAAACGGAATCCGCCAGCAGCTGGACCGTATGCTTGCAAAGGTAAAGTCTGAGAAGGGCTATGCTTCTGACACTGACCTTACCGAGGAAGACCTGAAGTCTCTCTGCGAAGATTTCAAGATCAGAGTAAAGCAGGAACTTGGCAAGCCATTCCCAGACAACGCTATGGATCAGCTCTGGGGCGGTATCGCAGCCGTGTTCAAGTCTTGGAACGGAAAGAGGGCAGTTGCCTACAGAAAGATCGAGGGTATTCCTGACACTTGGGGAACCGCAGTTTCCGTACAGAGTATGGTATTCGGTAACATGGGTGAGAATTCCGCAACCGGTGTTGCTTTCTCACGTAACCCTGCAACCGGAGAGAACAAGTTCTATGGCGAGTGGCTGATCAACGCTCAGGGAGAGGATGTTGTGGCAGGTATCCGCACACCTAACCCTCTGAATGACGCTACCAAGAGCGAGCACAACCAGCATCTGCTTTCACTCGAGAAGGCTATGCCTGACGTATATGAGCAGCTGAACACAATCCAGCACAATCTGGAGCAGCACTTCCACGATATGCAGGACCTCGAGTTCACTATCCAGGACGGTAAGCTTTGGATGCTCCAGTGCCGTGTAGGAAAGAGAACCGGTCTGGCCGCTCTGAATATGGCAATGGATATGCTCGCTGAGGGACTCATCGATGAGAAGACAGCCGTTATGAGAGTTGCTCCTAAGCAGCTTGACGAGATTCTGCACCCGATTCTGGATGCTACCCAGGAGAAGAAGTTCACTCCTGTGGCTCACGGACTTCCAGCAGGCCCTGGAGGATCTGTAGGAAGAATCGTCTTCACTCCTGAGGCTGCAGTTGAGGCTGCAAAGAGAAAGGAGAAGGTTATTCTCGTCCGCGAGGAGACCAACCCTGAGGACGTTGAAGGTATGAGGGCTGCAGACGGCCTTCTGACCGCAAGAGGAGGTATGACTTCCCACGCCGCACTGGTTGCAAGAGGATGGGGCAAGTGCTGCATCGTAGGATGCGACGCCGTTCACATCAACATGCTCACCAGAACAATGACCATCGGCGACAAGGCTTACAAGGAAGGAGACGTATTCTCACTCAACGGAATCCGCGGACTGGTTTATGATGAGGCAGTTCCAACCATCAACGCTTCCGAGAACAAGAGCTTCATCGATTATATGAAGATCGTCGACAAGTATCGCGTACTCGGTGTAAGGACCAACGCAGATAACCCTGACGATGCTCAGACCGCTCTCAACTTCGGTGCTGAGGGAATCGGACTGTTCCGTATCGAGCATATGTTCTACGGCAAGAATTCCGAGGAGCCTCTGGCAAAACTCCGCAAGATGATCCTTTCCAACACTCCTGCAGAGAGAAAGATGGCTCTGGCAGAACTGGAACCATATGTTACCGCTTCTGTAAGGGCTACAATGAAGGTTATGGACGGCAAGCCAGTTACCTTCCGTCTGCTCGACCCACCATTGCACGAGTTCGTTCCTCAGTCTGTAGAGAAGAGGCAGGAGCTTGCAAACTCCCTCAATATCTCACTCGAGGACGTTGCAAAGAGAGGAGAGGCTCTCCACGAGGTTAACCCTATGATGGGTCACCGTGGAGTACGTCTGGGTATCTCTTATCCTGAGATTTCCGAGATGCAGTTCAGGGCAATCTTCACCGCAACCGCTCAGCTTATCAACGAGGGTTACCATCCGCAGCCTGAGATCATGATTCCTGTGACTATTTCTTACAAGGAGCTCAATGACCAGAAGGCAATTTGCGAGAAGGCTTACGACCAGGTTTACAAGCAGACCGGAGTTGAGATCAAGTATCTCTTCGGAACAATGATCGAGATCCCTAGGGCAGCCATCATGGCAGACCGTATGGCAAGAACCGCACAGTTCTTCTCATTCGGAACCAACGACCTGACACAGATGACCTTCGGATTCTCAAGAGATGACGTTGGCGGATTCATGCAGGACTACATCGACAAGAAGATTATCGCTGCCGATCCATTCCAGAGCATCGACCCTCATTCAGTGGGCAAGCTCGTTGAAATGGGTGTACAGAAGGGAAGGACAACCAATCCTGGCCTGAAGTGCGGCGTCTGCGGAGAGCACGGTGGAGACCCTGCTTCCGTTGAACTCTTCCACAAGTTCGGCATGAACTACGTATCCTGCTCACCGTTCCGCGTTCCTATCGCACGCCTTGCAGCTGCCCAGGCAGCCATCAAGAGCTACAAGTAAGAACCCGCACTGTAAGAAGCAGATACACAAAAGCCTGAGCGTTTTGCTCAGCGTCAGCGATTAGACAAGAAACGGCCTGGAATCCTCCGGGCTGTTTTCTTTTTATTCTGCATTTTGCGAAGTACCATCGCCTGAGACTGCAATCTTTTCCAGAATCTCCTCGGTGCTGACAAACCGCATCAGTGTAAAAGCGAACCATTTCTTCCCCAGGTCCTTCAGCGATGCCCCTATATGATATACTTCCTCATCGATGAGCAAAAACCTGTCGTGGCTTCTGTTGAACACCTCAATATCAATGGCAGGGTACTGGCTGTTGTGCCTGTCCAGATCCAATTGCAGCTGCCGGCTTATACCATAAGTGTAAATCTTGGCAGTTACTCTGGACGCCCGTTTGTCTAAAAGAGTCAGTACGGTGTCATCTACATAGTTGTCTATCAGTACAATCCTTTCCTTAGCCTTCCTTACAAGGTTACTTACAAAAGAGTAAGCATCAAACACCTGCCCGTCATAGAAAATGCCTTGCTGAGGCGGTAAAGATGTATTGATGAAGAAGTCGATTTTTTCCTCTGTCTTTGAGACTCTCCGTTCCAGATTCTCAATCCTGTTGTTTATGGAATAGCCTTTTAACAAGTATTCCTTGAGGATTGCGCTGGCCCACTGGCGGAAACGAGTTCCGTGTATTGATTTGACACGATACCCCACGGATATTATGACATCTAAATTGTAGAACTTTTGTGTGCGCCGAATAATCCTGTCTCCTTCTTTCTGAACTTGTAAATAATCCTTACAAGTTGCTTCTTTTTCTAATTCATTTTCCTGGTAGATATTCCTGATATGGATAGTAATGTTTTGAGGAGTTGTCTTAAATAGTTCCGCCATCTGGGCTTGTGAAAGCCACACCGTTTCGTCAGCTAACCGTACTTCCAGCCGTATGCTTTTGTCAGGCTGATAGAGTACTATTTCTCCATTTGAATTATCTATTCCTTTGCCGGTTTTAGCTCCATTCCATTTCTTTTCCATCTCCATTCAATAATAGCCAATGGCAAAGAAAGTAGCTAATTCCCTTCAGCGGATGCCATAAAGTACATTTGACTCTGTCCGCTTCGTAATTATATGATCTTGGATTATAATTATTTACCAAGATTTTTATGTCCGGTACTTTTTTTTCTGCTTTTTGTACTGATATTTTTGTAAATATGATTGCTGATTCTGCAGATTATTTGATTTTGCAGTCTCAGCGATAACATAAGAAAGCGTTGCAAATCCTCTTTGGAGATCCTCATTATAAACTACAAACTGTTTGAAAAAGCAGTTGCTAAGGAGCGACTAAGTACTATTTGTTTCCTTTTCGGAACAACATGAAATTATCGTAGTAAGAGCGGACTTCAGTGGAGTCGATGACCAGTCTTTCAAACAGTCCGAGGTCTGTTACAGCTTCTTGCCGGCAAGTTCGCTCAGGCGGCTTCTTTCGCCCATGATCAGGTTGACATGCTGGAAGAGCTTTTCTCCGTAGAGCTTGTCGCTGATGTGGGTAAGGCCGTTGGAGTACTTGTCAAGGTAAGGCTGGTCGATCTGCTGGACATCGCCCGTGAAGACTATCTTGGTGCCT
>CADAOA010000063.1 GCA_902789435.1 uncultured Bacteroidia bacterium
CCTGAGCCACGAGGTTGTGTTCCAGTACAAGTGCAGTTCCTACTATAACAAGGAGTCAGAGGGTGGCATCATCTTCAACGATCCGGACCTGGGGATTGACTGGGGCATTCCACAGAAGGATATGATTCTCAGCCCTAAGGACAAGGTCCACCCGACCTTTGCCCAGTACATCAAAAGTCTATAGTTTATGGCAAAGAAAGATACATTGAAGAATATTCTGGTGACGGGCGCCAACGGGCAGCTGGGCACGTCCCTGGCCCTGATGGCCAACAGCGCAGACGCCAATTTCTTCTTCACCGATGTTGACACCCTGGATATTACGGATTACAGGGCGGTGAGCGCCTATATGAAGAAAAACCGTATAGACATCGTGATAAACTGCGCCGCCTACACCAATGTGGACAAGGCTGAGGATGACAGGGATATGGCGTTCAAAATCAATGCCCAGGCTCCTGGCAACCTGGCCAAGGCCTGCAGGGTGAACAGCGCTGCGCTGATACATATCTCCACGGACTACGTGTTCGGAAAGGAGCGTTCCACACTGCCGAGAACGGAAGAGGTCAAGCCTTCTCCGTCCGGCATCTACGGAGAGAGCAAGCTGGAAGGCGAAGGGCGGATAATCGCTGAGCTTGAGGGGAAGGAGATTTCTCCAAGGCAGGCTGACAAGGCCCGCTACGCAATTGTCAGGACCGCCTGGCTGTATTCCGAATACGGGAAGAACTTCGTCAAGACTATGCTGAACCTGTTTGCCTCAAAAGACAGACTGAACGTTGTCTTTGACCAGGTGGGCACTCCTACATACGCCGGAAACCTGGCCGCAGTGGTATACCGCATCGCGATGGAGATGGCGTCCGGAGACTGGCGAAAGGTGGACAACGGCATCTACAACTTCACCGATGAGGGCGTCTGCTCGTGGTTTGACTTTGCAACCGCTATCGCAGAACTTAGCGGTTCTGCCTGCAGGGTAATGCCTTGCCACTCAGACGAGTTCCCTAGCAAGGTAAAGCGCCCGAGTTTCTCCGTCCTGGACAAGAGCAAGATCAAGCAGAGGCTCCAGATAGAGATTCCGCACTGGAGGCAATCGCTGAGAATATGCCTGAACAATCTTATTAAAACAAGATAAAGCTGAAAGCAATACTTATAACCGGCGGAGCCGGGTTCATTGGCTCGCACGTGGTGAGGATGTTCGTTAAGAAATATCCGAGGACCAAGATCATCAACTACGACAAGCTGACCTACGCCGGCAACCTTTCCAACCTCAAGGATATAGAGAATCGCAAGAACTATGTCTTTGTGAAAGGGGATGTAACTGATTACAAGAAGGTTATGGCTACTCTCAAGGAGTATGGAGTGGACGGTATAATCCATTTTGCGGCAGAGAGCCACGTCGACCGCAGCATCAAGGACCCGTTTGCATTTGCAAAGACCAATGTGCTTGGAACGCTTACCATGCTTCAGGCAGCCAAGGAGTTCTGGGGCTGCAGCCTGGCTAACGCAAAGCAGAGCGAGAAGAAGTTCCGTTTCTACCATATATCCACTGACGAGGTTTACGGATCGCTGAAGTTTGACAAGAGGCTTTTCAAGGAGACAGACCGCTACGAGCCGCATTCTCCATATTCCGCCTCCAAGGCTTCTTCAGACCATTTCGTAAGGGCTTTCCACGATACTTTCGGCCTGCCTGTAGTGCTGACCAACTGCTCGAACAACTACGGCCCGTACCAGTTCCCTGAAAAGCTTATTCCGCTGATGATAAACAACATAGAGCACAATAAGCCGCTCCCTGTATACGGCAAGGGCATAAATGTCAGAGACTGGCTGTATGTTGAAGACCACGCCAAGGCAATAGACCTCGTGTTCCATAAGGGAACGGTAGGGGAGACTTACAACATCGGCGGTTTCAACGAGTGGCGTAACATAGATATCGTCAAGCTGATAGTGAAGATAGTGGACCGTGAACTCGGACGTCCAGCCGGAACTTCCGAGAAGCTGATAACTTACGTGGCAGACCGTGCCGGCCACGACCTCCGCTATGCAATAGACTCTTCAAAGCTCCGCAAGGAACTCGGCTGGAAGCCAGAGACCAGTTTCCCTGAAGGAATCGAGAAAACCGTCAAATGGTATCTGGAGAACAAGGAGTGGGTGAACAATATCACCAAGGGCGCGTATAAGCGCTATTATCGCGATATGTATTCAAACAGAAAATAAACAATACGGGTATGAAATTCTTTATCGACACTGCCAATCTTGAACAGATCCGCCAGGCAAACGCTCTCGGAGTCCTGGACGGCGTTACCACCAACCCTTCTTTGATGGCTAAGGAAGGCGTAAAGGGCAAAGACCAGATTTTCAAGCACTACAAGGCTATCTGCGACATCGTGGACGGTCCTGTGAGCGCCGAGGTTTTCTCCACAGACTATGAAGGCATGATTAAAGAAGGCGAGGAACTCTACCAGATAGATCCTGCCAAGATAACCATCAAGCTGCCTTGCACCGAGGCTGGTATCAAGGCGGTAAAGTATTTCGCCGACAAGGGTTACAGAACCAACTGCACGCTGGTGTTCACAGTGGGACAGGCCCTTCTGGCCGCCAAGGCCGGAGCCACATTCTGCAGTCCGTTCATCGGAAGGCTGGATGACATCGGAGAGGACGGAATCCAGCTGATCGAGCAGATTGTGGACATGTATCAGTATTACGGATTCGAGACCCAGGTGCTGGCTGCTTCTATCCGTCATACCAACCATATACTCAGGTGTATAGAGGCTGGGGCAGACGTTGCTACCTGCCCTTACAAGTCCATCATAGGGCTGATAGACCATCCACTGACTACTAAGGGTCTGGACATTTTCTGCAAAGCCGCAGAATCAATGAAGTAGTATTTATATGCCGGACAACCTTAAGCAAAAGGCGATTAGCGGAGCGAGGTGGGGTTTTATCGAGAACCTCTCCTCGCTTGCCGTTACTTTTGTGGTTGCCCTGATTCTCCAGAGGTGGTTCCTGTCTCCTCACGAATTCGGACTGATAGGCCATCTTGCTATTTTTATCGCGATATCCATTTCCTTCATTGACAACGGATTCTCGGCTGCGCTGATTAAAAAGCCCGAGCCTTCAAGGGAAGATCTCTCGACAACCTTCCTTACGAACTTTTTCATAAGCCTTGTCTGCTTCGGCATCCTTCAGCTGGCTGCTCCTTATGTGGCTTCATATTTCGGTGAGCCTCAGTTGGAGGACCTGCTCAGGATACTTTCCTTTGTCCTGATAATCAATGCAGTATCCATAATCCAGAGAGTCCTTCTGGTTAAAGCTGTGGATTTCAGGAGCCTTACGATTTGCTCCGTTACCGCCTCAGTGATAAGCGGAGTCGTGGGCATCTGGCTGGCCTTCGGCGGATATGGCGTCTGGAGCCTTGTCGGACAGCAGCTTTCCCGTCAGCTGGTCAATACCATAATGCTTTGGATTGTAGGCACCTGGAGGCCGAGCCTCAAGTTTTCAGGCAAGAGTTTCCGGGAACTTTTCTCCTACGGCAGCAACGTTCTTGTAACCGGACTCCTGGATACAATCTTCAAGAACATTTACTTCCCTGTAATCGGAAAGGGATTCGGCACTGAGACCCTCGGCCAGTACACCAACTCAGAGAAATACAGCAACGTTACTTCCAACAACCTCTCCCAGGTAGTGCAGAGGGTAAGCTTCCCGGTTCTGAGCAAGGTGCAGGACGACGATGTCCGCCTAAAGAGAGTCTTCAGCACCATCCTGAAGGTGGTCATGGCAGTGTCTGTTCTTGTAAGTTTCTGCCTTTCAGCCCTCTCGTATCCGTTTATCGTGGGCCTGGTAGGCGAGAAATGGGCTCCTGCGGCCCACATCCTTTCCATAATCTGCCTGGCTGGGGCATTCTATCCGGCTCATTATCTCTACCAGAACATCCTCCAGGTTAAGGGCAAGATGCGCCAGTACCTGGTTCTGGATATACTCAAGAAGGTCCTGATGGCAATCTCCATCGTTATCGGAATCGTCCTCAAGGACCTTGACATCCTTCTGTGGGGAATGGTTGCCGCCTCTATACTGACCCTTGTAATCTATGCTCTGTATTCAGGCCGGGCAATAGGTTATGGTCCGCTGGAGCAGCTGAAAGACCTGTTCCCGATGTTTATTATCTGCGTAATCATCTCGCTGATAGTTGGAATAGCCGCTATCGTCTTCAAATATATCTGTTTCAGGAACAACTGGGACGATATGACCTGGACCAACCTCTCGTCCGTGGCCGCCGGCCTGCTGATAGGCGCCATCCTGATACTGGTTTTCTGGAAATTCCTCCCGAAGAAGGAAACCCGGGAAATCAGGAACCTCCTCTCCGTCTGGAAAAAATCTGAATAGAATGGAAGCAGGAGCAAAACCATCTGGAATAGCCGTCATAATCACGGTCTTCAACAAGGAGAAGTTTCTCCGCGATGCCATAGAAAGCGTCTTGACCCAGCACCTTGGAGCTTCCGTAACCAACTCCACTACAGCCCAACATACTTCCTGCCAGAAGACTCTTTCAATAATCCTCTGCGATGACGGTTCCAGCGACGCCAGCCGCCAGATCTGTGCAGACTACGCCGCCAAGTATCATTCAGGCTCAGACAATGATTCAGCGCCGTTAAAGATTGTTTTTGACATAACAGATGGAGTGCACAGGGGAGTTTCCGGCAACTTCCTCCATTGCCTGGAGTTTGCACTTTCTTTAAACGTGCGGTATGTCAGCCAGTTGGATAGCGATGACATGCTTGCGGATCCATACTTTCTGCTGAGGCAGACATCCTTCCTGGATTCCCATCCGGAAGCTCAGGCAGCCTGCAGCGGATTCTTCCTGATAGATGAGAAAGACACCCTGGAGACAGTCCGCGGGAAATTCCACTCCAGTCCCCTTTGCAATAAATCATCTGTCACCCAAGATACTACTGCCAATGTAAACAGTAAGACAATATCTTACACTTCTACTGAGGAATCATCCCAGAACTCAGTTCATGGAATATACAGGGATCTGAAGATCAGTCCGGAGACCCTTCTTACAAAGAACAACCCGCTGGTTGCCGGAGGAGTGACCTACCGGACAGAGCATCTTAGGGTATATCTTAATACATTCGCCTCCAGGGAAGATGCTACGCAAGATCTTCCGCTTTGGCTTTTCCTATCACAATGTGGAAGTTTCTGGGGAACTGACACTCAGTCTATTGCCTACCGTAATCTGGCGGAGAGCGTCAGCCGCTCGGAAGACCTGGAAACGCAGCTACGGTTCCAGAAGGAATCTCTGGACACCCGCCTCCGCTTCACAGGCTTCTTGAAACAGAACCATCCTCAAAGCTCTCTAAAACGCATCGATAAGCTTGAGAATAAGGCTAAGTTGCTCTATGAGAAGAAGATGCTGCGCCACTACGCCAAACTATCGCCAAAAGGATATCCCGCACAGCTGAAGCAGTCGCTGAAAAAGAGTCCATCCCTGATATTCAGTAAAGACATCTGGCGCTCCATAGGCGTTTACCTGAAAAACCGCTAGATATCATCACCGAATAGCAGCACCCACTTCCGGCTTCCCTGGTTTTGTATTGTAGTATAAGACTCAGCTTCCTTGTCTGTAAGCCGGGTTTTCAGAGCGGCCCATTGCCGTGGGTTGATTCTCTTCCAGGTTTTAGGGTCTATTCGGTAGGTGACAGGCTCCATTGTGCCGGCAAGCTTGAATCCGAGTTTGCGGTAGGCGTCTCCGTTGCTCCATTCATTGTCCGAATAACTCATAACCTCAATCGTTCCGTGAGCTTGAGGTTTTACGTTGGTGCTTTCAGCGTTAGGAGAGCTGTGCTTATCGATATCGCTGAGGAATTGGTTCAGGACTTTTCCCATTCCGCCGGCGATCCTCACGTCTGGAAGGCTGGCATATCGGGTCCATTCAAATGACTTAAGTTGAGAATCTTTATCTTGATTGGGATTGATGGAACTTTTTGGCTGGTAGGTTTTCATGAACTGCGCTGCGGCAACTATGTCTTCCTTGTACAGCAGCAGATAGTCTGTCTGGTCTTTGAGATAGCCGTAGGTGTGGAAGGCATCCAGGAACTTCTTGGCCTTGGAGCGGAACAAATCAGGAGAAAAGCCGAAATCTTTGCAGTTCTTTATGGAAACAACTTTGCAGAGTCTAGCGTGGACTCTTCTGAACACGCCCAGCCGGGAGAGCATCCTCTGCGATGTCACGGTCCTGGAGCTTCTCCACCGATCTTCATACAGGAAGAACGTTTCGTAGGAAGCGTCTGTTTCGGAACTGTCATGTGCCGAGGCAGCATGCTCGAGAGCCGAGTCAGCAGACAGGCCTTGCGGCGGAAAGTCTTGAGAGACAACCGGCACGAGAATCATCTTTAGATTGTGCTTGGGAAAGAGAACCGCATTTCCGTCAACGGAATAGGGGATGTTGCTGTTGTTAAGAACATCAAGCGCTTCTTGCCCGAATGACGGAAATAAAATTTGCATAAGACAATTATAATCTATACTTTTGCCAGCCAATACGGAGATCCGCTAGCTCAGTTGGTAGAGCACAACACTTTTAATGTTGGGGTCTCGGGTTCGAGCCCCGAGCGGGTCACCAAAATAGAGAGTTGATTTTCAGCTCTCTATTTTTTGTTTTTCTTCTTGGATTTATAAATAGCGCATGGTTCCTGCAACGATGCGGCAATTTCTTCTTCGTACTCTAACTCTCTGGTTATTGCTTTGTTTATGAAATCATTAATAGTAGTTCCAGTTTTTGCGGCGAATAGCGCGATACGATAATGGAGCTCAGATGGCATTCTCAGATTAAGTTTACCGCTGTATGGTTTAGCAGGTTCAATGTTTTCTGCTTTGCAACCCTCAATGTAGCTGTCAATTGCATCCATAAAGTCCGCCTTTAATTCTTCTAATGTATTGCCCTCATAGAGAATCAAAGTCTTGCCGTTCAATCCTTGAACTTTTCCTATGAGGCAGTCATCTTCCTTGCTGAATTCTACCGAACCTTTATATCCTTTGTATTCCAAGAAGTCCATATTCATCCTAAAATGCCATACAAAGGTACTAAATATAGTACTAAAATGCAATAGGAGGGGGAATGCTCGGCGATGGTGGTCTGTAAGTTGCTGATAATCAGACGACCCCAAATATTACTATGCAAAAACGTAAGGGTAATAATAGGGGAGCGTTGATAGTCAGGCAGTTGCAAGGCACCATCGCCGAACCTACCATCGCTGAGGCTATTTTCTCACATACTTCTTATATTCGAGCTCGGCTAATAGAGCCTTCTTGAAATTTTCTACGGAACCGAACAGGCTAATAATCACATCGTTGCTGATTTGAATGAGCTCCTTCCATACGCCAGGCTTTTTAGTAAAAAGCTTCAAAGAGGAATACTTGTAGCGGAATGGGCTATTGGATAACTTGGCTTTAACCGGATTGTTGGCATTGTACAAAATCTTGTCACGTTTTGCTTCATCGAATGACAATGGGGATGCTTTAATCGTCGATTCATAGAATAGGGGACCTGTTCTATGATACTTCATATTGTACCATCCGCAGTATTTCCTTGCTATGAAGGTCTTGAATCCCATAATGTCAGGCGAGTCGACTATCATATGAAAATGATTAG
The DNA here is from genome assembly GCA_902789435.1 of uncultured Bacteroidia bacterium. GTDB lineage: Bacteria > Bacteroidota > Bacteroidia > Bacteroidales > UBA932 > Egerieousia. Next base: position 7,637 of record CADAOA010000063.1, read on the forward strand.
ACATGCAAACCACTATAATAACTTCCGACCGAAACTTCTTCCGAGCCTCTTCTATCGTGTAAATCAGTTTCTTGAAATCTGATTGCCGGTAAAATAGCCGATCCCCAATAATCTGCTTGGCGTATAGGTGATACATTCCCGGTTCTCTCACTATGCTCGAGCGAATGTGAGGGCGCTTGTCTGATTGTTTCTTGTTGCTTTCTCGTATAATCATATTCTATCCCGTTTTAGAAACAATGTTATGTGTGGGCAAATCTATTGAAAGATCCTTCGATGCGGATGCCAAAACGTAAAATTTACCCGCGAACCATGTCTTTTGATAATCGCAGGATTTTGCCGCTCGGCGATGGTGGGCTGTAAGTTGCTGATTTTCAAGACGCCCCAAATATTACTATGCGAAAACGCGGGGGTAATAATAGGGGAGCGTTGATAGTCAGGTAGTTGCAAGGCACCATCGCCGAACCCCTTCCCCGCCGTGCCGGGAAGAGGGATCTGAGGGCCTGGAAGATGAGGATTGGGGCCTGGAAGAAGGGGGTTGGGGCCTGGAAAGAGGGGGTTGGAGCCTGGAAGATGAGGATT
>CADAOA010000064.1 GCA_902789435.1 uncultured Bacteroidia bacterium
GCAAGGGCAAAACGGTAGAAGCACACGCTGTCCAGTTCCATCCCGCTCTTTAGCAGCGGTATGGAAAACAGCGGTATGAAACCGAACGTAGCGCTGGCAAGCATCGCCAGCAGAAGGCCCCTGAATTTTCTCATGATTTGCGGCTGCAAAGATAAAATAATTGAAAGCTATAACGGATTCTATTTTTAAGTAAATTTGTACGATTGAATCATTAAAAAAATGAAAACAGACAAGACACTTGGAGTATTGGGCGGTATGGGCCCCGCCGCTACAGCTGATTTTCTTATGCTGCTGGCAAAGAAAGACCCTGCAGAATGCGATCAGGAGCATCCGAGAATGATTGTTTACGAATATACCGAAACCCCGGACCGTACCACCTATCTGCTGGGCAAAGGCCCTGACCCTAGGCGTTATCTGAGGGAAGGGCTTGACACCCTGATCAAATGGGGGGCGGACTACCTGTGCGTAACCTGCAACACGGCCCATTATTTCATAGACGAGTTCCGCAGCGAGCTTTCAAAGCCCGTAATACATATCATAGACGAGACCATCCGCAAGGTGAGCAAGGTCTCTCCTTCCGGGGCCTGGCTGACAGCCACCCTTGGAACGATGAAGACCGGCCTGTACCAGAGGCACGCCAAGGACAGCGGCTACAACTTTGACATAGCGGACTACCAGACTCAGGTGGACATCCACGACGTCACGGACCTTGTAAAGGCCGGAAAGATCGAGGAAGCCGGAAAGAAGTTCCGCCCTATCATAGAAGGCCTGTGGAAAATCAAGGAGCAGCCGATAGTGGGAGCCTGCACCGAGATCCCGATTGCCTATGCCGCCACCGGGCTGGACCCGAAGATGCACATCAGCAGCCTTGACGCTCTTGCAGACGGCTGCGTAAGAGAACTATATGGTGTTGAATTATATTAATCGCCGATGAAAAAGATAAAGATTGCCTTGCCTTGGCAGATATTGATCGGACTTCTGCTGGGTGCCGTTTTCGGAATACTTCTGCCGCAATATGCAGGATACATAGACTGGGCCGGACAGATATTCCTCAGGGCCCTGAAGATGATCATCATCCCTCTGGTATTCACGTCTCTGGTTGTGGGAGTGGCCAGCATAAACTCTTCCAAGGACCTGGGAAGGATTGCAGGAAAGACCCTGCTCTACTATCTGGGCACCACGGCCATAGCAATTGCAATCGGCCTTGTGCTGGTGAACATCATCAAGCCGGGAGTGGGAGCCAACCTGCCTATGCCTGAGAACGTGGACCTTTCCACTGTGGGCAAAAGCCAGACATCCTTCATGGACCAGATAATCCACATAGTGCCGGACAATATCTTCAAGGAGATGAGTGCGGGCAACATCCTGCCTGTGATTTTCTTCGCGATAATCTTCGGATTCTTCATCACCCGAAGCGGAGAAAAGACCAAGAACACCCTGCTGGACATATGCAACGCCATCAACGATGTCATAATGAAGATCACGATGTTCGTGATCAAGCTGGCTCCTTACGGAGTGTTTGCCATCGTGAGCAACATGCTTGCAAAGCAGATCAACGCCGGAAACTCCATACTCGACCTTATCAGTTCCCTGGGTATATACCTTCTGGTCGTTTGGGCCGGAATGCTCATCCAGTTCTTCGGAGTGCTTCCTGCGGGAGTCTTCTTCCTCGGAAGAGAGCATCCTTACCGCCACATGAAAAAGATGAGCACGGCTATCCTTACCGCATTCTCCACCTGCTCTTCCGGAGCGGCCCTTCCTATATCTATGCGTGACAGCGAGACCAAGTGCGGCATCTCCAACAAGATAACCAGCTTCGTGCTGCCTCTGGGAGCCACCATCAACATGAACGGAACGGCCCTGTACGAGGGAGTTACCGTGCTGTTCATCGCACAGGTCTACGGCATAGACATGAGCATCACCCAGCAGTTGATAGTCCTTGGAACCGTTATGCTTTCCGCCATCGGAACGGCCGGCATACCTATGGCCGGATTCGTGATGCTGAGCATTGCCCTGAGCGTTGCCGGACTGCCTCTGGAAGCAATGGGCCTGGTTCTTGCAATAGACCAGCTGTGCGATATGCCTAGAACCGCCACCAACTCTTACGGAGACGCCTGCGGAGCAGTGGTAATCGCCAAGAGCGAAGGCGAAAAACTCACGATTTAAGTCAGATTTATATATGAAAAGATTGTTTGCAGCAGCTGCGCTGGTTTTGGCAGCATCGCTGAGCCTGAAGGCCCAGCCGTACACAGGTCCTCAGACCAGCCCGGTTTATTCAGTGCCTGACTGGGAGCAGGTTCAGGCCAACCCGAGCATGGTGCTTTCCGACTATCAGCCATATCCCGTCCAGGACCAGAACCCGGCCTCAATCCCGCATCTGACCAAAGCTCCGAAGGGCTACAGGCCGTTCTACATCAGCCACTACGGCAGGCACGGTTCACGCTGGCTTATAAGCACTTCAACTTACAAAGATCCTGTTGCTTTCCTCAAGAAGGCAAAGCAGGCAGGAGCGCTCACCCCACTTGGAGAAGACGTACTTTCAAGACTGGAGAAGGTAGAAGAAGCTGCCCGCGGACGCTACGGGGAGCTTACCCGCCTGGGAGCGGAGCAGCACCGCCAGATTGCCGGCAGGATGTTCAGGAACTTCCCTCAGGTTTTCAAGGGAGATGCCAGGGTTGACGCAAAGTCCACAGTCATAATCCGCTGCATCCTCTCTATGGAATCTTTCTGCATGAGGCTCAAGGAACTCAATCCTAAGCTCAGGATCACCAACGACGCCTCGGAGCACGACATGTACTATATGAACAACCAGGACCCTGACAAATTCTTCCACAAGATCACATCAGACCCGAAGAATTCTGAAATCCTGAGAGAGTACCGCAAGAAGGTATTCACCCCGGACCGCCTGGTTAAGTCCCTGGTAAAGGACGAGTCTTGTTTCACAGACAAATACACAGCCTCCAGTTTGTTCTACGATGTTACAGAACTGGCCATCAGCCTGCCTAATACAGACCTGGACATCAGCCTGATGGATGTGGTAACCCTGCAGGACATGCACCAGCTCAACCTTTACCGCAACCTGGGTTCCTACAGGTACGCCGGCTTCTGCGACATGGGACAGAAGGTTACCCCTTTCCGCCAGACCTATCTTCTGAAGAATATCATCCAGACCGCAGACAAGGCCATCGGCGAGGCGGGAACAGACGGAAGGAAGAGCGCCGGAGCAACCCTTCGTTTCGGGCACGACTCCAACCTTATGCCTCTGTGCTCCCTGATGGACATAGACGGTGCGGGAGTCTATGAGCCAAACAACGACAACGTTGCAAATGTCTGGAACATGGAGCATTACATTCCGAAAGCCGGTAACCTCCAGTTCGTATTCTACGGCAAGAAAGGCTCTCCGGTCCTGGTGAAGGTTCTCCTCAACGAACACGAAGCCACCCTCCCGGTTGAAACCGACAAATTCCCTTACTACGAGTGGGACAAAGTCAAGGCATTCTACCTAAACATCCTGGATAACTCCCCTATAAAGGAAAGATTTGAATAATAAAACATTTTGAAAATGAAACGATATCTTACAACCATTCTTTTGCTGGCCGCATTGCTGACATCTTTTTCAGCCAGAGCTCAGGAAGGAAATACAGTGTCATCAGACACCCTGTATGTAAACTTCCTCGAGAGTCTTGACAAAGGAGACATTCTCCCTTTCAAGTATATTTACCAGAGAGCCAAAATCGGAATAGGTGCCGTAAAAGACACTACTATAACCAGTTCCATTACCAAAGACATTTCCTTTGAGGTACTTGAAAACAACAAGGAAGATCATTGGATACGTCTCAGCGTAACACAAGAAAACTTTAAAAAGGAGGGTCCTGAATGCAATATTCCATACTTCATGAGCAACACCTGCCTTATTGGAGACGGCACTCCTTACGAAATTATCGTTGAATACAATGGGGATATCTTCACAAATCGTTTCTTGGATGAGCTGCTTTCCAGATATACCAAGAATCTGGATTATATCTGTGACACTTTGTCCAAAAGTTCTTATGTAGAAGAAAAGCTTTCCAAAGAACAATGGGAAGAGCGGTTTTCATATATGAGAGACTCCAGTTTCATCATGTGGCATGCTGCCAGCGATTACCCGGATTTGTTTTTCTTTGGCGGATATGGCTATCAGGCAGATACCGCCTATGTAAGCATAGATAGCCTCCAGTGCGATGCGGATCATAAGTGGTACTATTCCAATAATACTTTCGGATGGGACAAGTCTTTCTCAGACAGCAACGAGGATTTCAAAGACTTGTATGTTTTCAGATCCTTTGAACGTTTTGATCCACATCTAGTCCTGGATAATCTTTATTCCAGCCGTAATTTGTCAAAAGAAGAAATGGATGAGCTGCTTGAGAAAGCCGATCCTAGAAGGCTCTTCCGCATTATAAATATTACCGAGTTTGCCGATAAAGCGGCAGGTTTGCCTATTTTATTGGATAAGGAGATTACAGCAGGCTACTATGAAAAGGTGGGCGATGATTATATCAGCGTCACGAAAGAATTGCTTGCTCTGGACCTGGAGAAGCTGGTGGGAGGCGATGACGAGGATGAAGACGAGGATGAAGACTCGCCTCGCTATGACGACTACGGTTTCATCAAAGTGAAATAGCCTGACAAATCAGGACACAAAAAAAAGAGACTCGTTCTGAGCCTCTTTTTTTGTGGTGTCACCGGGAATCGAACCAGGGACACAAGGATTTTCAGTCCTTTGCTCTACCAACTGAGCTATGACACCATCGGTTTGGGAGTGCAAATATAGAGATTATTTTTATTTTTGCAAGTATGGATGGGCAATTTGTTTTTTATGCTTCCGTGATACTCCCGATTAAATTCGGGGAGGAGATATTCTATGGAGTAACCTCCGATATGCAAGGAGTCTCCGCTGGAAGCTGGGTGGATGTGGATTTTGGGGGAAGATCCTTTCAGGGAGTCGTCAGAAGGACCGTCCCGTGGAGCGGATTGCCTCAGAAAAGCAGGAGCGTGGAGATAAAGTCCATCGGGAAACAGATAGAAAGGACTCCTGTCTCCCTTTCGGAAATCAGTTTCTGGGATGCTGTCGCAAGATATTATCTGTGCACCAGCGGTGAAGTTTTCAAGGCAGCATACCCTATCCTCAGCGTAAGACAACAGGAGGTGTCCTCCCATAAAAAGCCGGAGGACGTTCTCTCCAAGGTGGAAGATGGATTTGAAGAAATATCCCTGTCTTCCGCACAACAGAAAGCCTTGGATGAGATCTTGATGGAAAAGAGGACGGTGTTGCTGGAAGGGGTGACCGGAAGCGGCAAGACGGAAATCTACATCAAGCTCATCGACAAGTGCCTCAAAGAAGGAAAGGATGCCCTGTACCTTGTGCCTGAAATCGCGATGGGGAATCATCTGCATTCCAGACTCAAGAAGCATTACGGGGAAAGACTTCTGATATTCCATTCCGGAGTAACCCAGGCCGGCAAGAAGCTCATCCGCGATGTCCTCGTCTTCAAAGGGAACGAGCAGTGCCCGAGGAAGCCTGTTGTGGTTCTGGGCACCCGCAGTTCCATATTCCTGCCGATGGAAAACCTGGGGCTGGTGGTTATCGACGAGGAACATGACCAGAGTTTCAAGCAGGAAGATCCTGCACCTAGATACAATGGCCGGGATGCTGCCCTTCTGCTCGCCCAGATGCATTCAGCAAAGGTTATTCTCGGAAGCGCAACTCCATCATTTGAAAGCCTATATAACTGCTATACCAGGAAATTCTCAAGAGTTACACTGGCAGAGAAATACTTCCAGTCTCCACCTCCGGAGGTTACGGTCATAGATACCATCTGGACCAGGAAAAGCCACCAGATGAAAGGCAACTTCTCCCAGCAACTGATAAACCTCATAGAGAAAACCGTCGCTGAGCATAAACAGGTTCTGGTTTTCAGAAACATCAGGTCCTATGCTCCGGTTGTCCAGTGCTCTGAGTGTGGAGAACCTCTAAAGTGCCCTCACTGCAACGTTCCGCTCAGCTATCATCGCTATGACAACACCCTCAGATGCCACTGGTGCGAGTGGAAGGCTCCTTTCTCCCCGATTTGCCCTTCCTGCAACCAGCAGACCCTTGAACTCAAAGGTGCCGGCACGGAAAAGATAGAAGAGGAACTCCGGGAGCTTTTCCCCGGTGCCAGGATTGCCCGTTACGACGCGGATATTGCAAAGAGCAAGAAAGAGTCTGAAAAAGTGCTCTCAGACTTTTCTTCTGGCAAGACTGACATTCTTGTGGGAACACAGATGACAAGTAAGGGATTCGACTTCGAGAACCTGGCTCTTGTAGCTGTTATCCAAGCAGATACCATCCTCTCTCAGCAGGATTTCCGCTCAGACGAGAAGGCTATGCAGCTCTTTGTCCAGCTTCTCGGAAGGAGCGGAAGACGCAATTCCAAGGGACATCTCGTAATCCAGACCAACCAGAAAAACCATCCTGTCATCACCAATATCAAGGAAATGGCCGAAAGGCTAGCCTGGGAATATGAAACCGGAGTCCGTAATGCGGCGAATTCCGAAGAAAAGCCCAACGGAAACATGATGGCGGAAAGGAGCATGTACTGTTTCCCTCCATTCGTCAGGCTGGTGAACGTGATCCTGAGGAATAAGAATTACCACAAACTTGAATCGGCGGCGAATTCCCTTTCCCACGTGCTCAAGAACACCAGGTCTTTCTCCGCGATGGAGGTTAGCGGGCCTTTCCCTCCGAGGATGGAAAAACTTAGGGACGAGTACCAGCTATGCTTTTCTGTGAAGTTTGCAAAGGACAACCGCCTCCAGGCCAACAAGGATGCCCTGAATAAAGTGATATCTCTGATGAAACTCCCCGTCCAGACAATAATTGACGTGGATCCTGTATAACTACATCTTATAGGAAGAACCTACAACAACCTTGATGCTCTTCGGAACAAGGGTGAACTTGAAAGGAGACGTGCCTACGGCTTCTCCGTCTATCTCTATCCTGGTCTCGGGCTCTGTGGCGATCTCGATTGTGCGGCACTGGGTATAAACCACCTCAGGAAGAGTGTATATCTTGCCTGAATACAGCATCTTGAAGTTACGCATCACCTTCAGTTTGGAGATGTCCTTGATGATGGTCAAATCCAGCAGTCCATCGTCTATGGCAGCATTAGGAGTCTGCTGCATTCCGCCGCCGTTGAACCTTCCGATACCTACCGCTCCTGAGAACACCTGCCCGCTGTAGAACGGCTCCCCGTCCACCTTTATGTCAAAATGATTGTTCTTGTAGCCAAGAAGGGTGTTGAACGTGCTCCTCAGATAAAGACCCTTGCCATATCTACCCTGGTCCTTGAGGTTATTGTACTTGAGGTTCACGGTAGCGTCAAAACCGAGGCCGGCCACGTTGGCCATATACCTTACGTGAGGGACCCTTGTTTCAAAGAACTCCACCTTTCCCACATCCTGCAGGACGGTCCTCTTCTGAACCAGGGCGTCCACAGCCTCAGAATATGTCGTGGATATTCCGTACATCCTTATCCAGTCGTTTCCCGTACCTGTAGGGATCACCGCAAGGAAAATATCTGTCGTAGGAACCGCTTTCTGGATGAAAATGCCGTTCACCACCTCGTGGATCGTGCCGTCTCCACCCACCGCCACTATGTGACGGTAGCCGTTATTGACAGCACTTACAGTCAGTTCAATGGCGTGAAACTTATGCTCGGTGAAAACACAGGTAAACTTCAACCCGCTGTTGTACATAAGATTAGAAATCACGGGCCAGTCCTTGAGCCCGCGCCCGCTACCCGCCTTGGGGTTCACTATCACCATCCAGCTTTCTGTTGCCATAACGGGTACAAAAATAATAAAATCGTCAATGCAAAGGAATACCCGATTTTTTTGCTATTTTTGTTGGGTTATGATGAAATGATATGGGTAAAGTAATTTCAATAGCGAATCAGAAAGGCGGAGTGGGCAAAACCACAACTGCCATAAACCTGGCTGCATCGCTGGCTGTGCTGGAGAAAAAGACGCTGCTGATAGATGCGGATCCACAGGCCAATGCCACTTCAGGACTGAATTTCAACCCAAACTCCACAGATAAGAAGACCATTTACGAAGTTCTGATAGGATCACGCCAGATTGAAGAAATCCTGCTGGAAACCGAGATTAAGAACCTCTATGTGGCTCCGTCC
>CADAOA010000065.1:0-8131 GCA_902789435.1 uncultured Bacteroidia bacterium
GAACTGGAGAAGGCTAGGGTGCGTTACTTCCTGAGCATCAACGCAGAATGTCTGCCTGAGAATGCCGTTCAGGGAGAAAAGCGTACATACAGGACCTTGAACATAGACGGAGAGGAATTCGAGTTTAGCGCAGGTTTTACCGAGCTGCATACCAAGAGCTACCAGAAGATACTTTCCGGAGAGGGATTCCGCATCAGCGAAGCCCGTCCTTGCATCGAGATCGTAAGTCAGATACGCAACTCCAAGCCTGTCGGGCTTGTCGGTGACTATCATCCTCTGGCCCGTCTTCCGCTTGCAAAGCATCCGTTCGGCTGGGACGACATGAAGTTTTGATAATTAAAACATTATACTGATTCCTATGAGTGAAAATGGCATCCATTTCAGGCGAGACCGTTTTGAGCAGCGCAAAAAGAGAAGCGCAAAAAGCTCGATTATTCTCGTTGTACTCCTTCTGGCGCTGATCGGCGCGTGGATTTACCTTTCCAGGACCGCAAAGGGCGGCAAGGCGGATAATGCCGCTACAACAGAAACAAACATAAATACAGATATGAAGAAAGTCACTGATTTCTTCCTGACCGGCAAAAATGGCCAGCAGGTTAGCCTTTCCGAGTGGAAGGGAAAAGTCCTTTTGATAGTAAACACCGCCACCGGCTGTGGCTTCACTCCTCAGTACGACGAGCTCGAGGCTATGTACAAGAAGCTTAAAGACAAGGGATTCGAGATCCTTGACATCCCTTGCAACCAGTTCGGCAACCAGACTCCTGGAACAGACGAGGAAATCACCGAATTCTGCCAGGTGAAGTTCGGAACGGACTTCCCTCAGTTCAAGAAGAGCGACGTCAACGGAGAGAACGAGCTTCCTCTCTACACCTGGCTGAAGAGCCAGAAGGGCTTCGAGGGCTTTGACGCTGACAACAAGCTCACTCCGATCCTGGAGAAGATGTTCGACGAGAAGAATCCGGGCTGGAGAGAAACCAGCGATATCAAGTGGAACTTCACCAAGTTCCTGATCAATCGCGATGGTGATGTCGTAGCCCGCTTCGAGCCGACCTGCTCTTTGGACAAGGTGGAGCAAGCTGTTGAGGCCCTGCTTTAATTGATCTAGTGCTTTAATGGCATCTGTTGAAAGACACCCTTTGGAGCCGTTTGTTCCAGAAGGGGCCAAGCTATTGATTTTGGGTAGCTTTCCTCCTCCCAGGAACAAGTGGAGCATGGAGTTTTTCTACCCTAATTTCATAAACGATTTCTGGAGAGTCTGCGGGCTTGTCTTCTTCCGCGACAAGGATCATTTCATCGCTGAGGAGAATGGAAAGAAACTGAAGCGGTTTGACAAAGAGAGGATTGTGGCTTTCTGCAGGGAGAAGGGAATTGCTATGTACGATACGGCCTCTGCGATCAGACGCCTGAAGGGCAATGCTTCCGACAACTTCCTGGAGGTGGCAACTCCTACAGACATCTCCGCCCTGCTTGCCCGTATTCCGGATTGCCATGCGATTGCTGTAACCGGCCAGAAGGCCCTGGAAACCTTCCTGGAAGCCAACCGAGCTATATCCGCGCAAACCTCAGAACCGTTAAAAGCCTCCGGCATCAAGATAGGGGAAGCGGTCCCTGTGCTATTGGATTGCAGAGAATTGAAGTTTTTCAGAATGCCATCCACATCCAGAGCCTATCCGCTGTCCCTTGAGAAAAAAGCGGAGTTTTACCGCAAAATGTTCAAAGAGGTTGACCTGTAAAAGGAAATCAGCCGCTTAGATATTGCTAAGTGGCTGATTTTAAGGTGATTCGGTTGGGATTCGAACCCAAGACCCACAGCTTAGAAGGCTGTTGCTCTATCCAGCTGAGCTACCGAACCAGTCCCTCCATAACCCGCATTGGCGGTTGGGGATGCAAATGTAACAATTTTTCTCAATCTTGCTAACTATATCAGGCTTTTATTTGCCCTTGACGGTTTCGAGGATCTTTATGACTTCGGGATCGTTTGGATCAGCGATGGATGATCCTACTCTTACAACACCGTCGTTTACCTGTGCAACATATACGGTCCTGAAACCCTGTGCATTCTTGAATACAGACCAGGTAATATCCCCTGAAGTAAAGAAATCAAGTTTTTCTGTTTCTCCGGTATATATGCTCTCAATCCAATTTTCAATATTTCCCTTAGCCTGTTCCTTGAAGTTCAGTTCATTATTACCCTTTTTCAAGATCATCTCGGACACATATTGCTTTGCTTCCCAGGATGTTGGGATGTCTACAGTGTACCATGCACGGTCTTCTGTGTTTACGGTTTCTGCTTCCTGTGCTTCAGCCTGAGGGGCTGGAGCTGGCTGAGCTGCCTGCTTGGCTACGGGCTCCTGGGTTTTGGCTTTTTTGGAGTTGTTGCCACACGATGTCATCAGTAATCCTGCAGCGAGGATCATCAGGGTAAATACTGCCTTTTTCATTACTGTGAGGTATAGTTTTATAATTCTGATTTCTTGCTGCGGTTGGCCCAGGTTTCGAGGATTACAACTATCGCGATGCCGATTATTGCCATAATTATAGCGGTGGCTATCTGTGGGTTGCAGCCATTCAGGGCAGCGTATTTGGCCGGGAGGATAGGGTGGGTGATGGCTTTGTCTCCTTCTCCCTGGAGGATTTGCTGCCAAGGCCAGATTTTAATCAGGGAGCCGACCATGAAGCCGGTCAGAAGGGCGATTGTCTGGTTGTACCAGTTCTTGAGCAGCCAGGCCAGGAAGTGGGAGAAGGCCAGCAGTCCGGCTACGGCACCTATAAGGTAGAGAGCCAGGCGCGGGATGTTAAGGCTGCTGATGCTCTGCATAAGATCCTCGTACTTGACCATCAGGACCAGAAGGAAACTGCCGGAGATGCCCGGAAGGATCATTCCGCAGATGCTGGCGGCTCCTGCTATGAGGATGAACCACCAGGTATCAGGGGTTTCTGCCGGGGATGTCAGAGACACCCATACGGCTATTGCTGTACCGAGGATGAGGCTGATGAAGGTGCCAACGTTCCATTTCTTGACTTCCTTGAGAACATACCAGCAGGAAACCAGCACCAGGCCGAAGAAAAAGCTCCAGGTTGCAACCGGTTGGTTGTGTAGCAGGTAAAGCATTAACTTGGCCAGGGAGAAGGCACTGATGGCAATTCCCAGGATGATGAACAGCAAAAAGACTATGTCCGTTTCCTTTGCCCACTGGCGGAATTTGCCCTGGAAAAGGAGTTTGGTGGTCCTGAAGTTGAAAGATTTCAGGGAGTTGATAAGCCTCTCGAAGATTCCGGTCAGGAAAGCTATTGTTCCGCCGCTTACTCCAGGGATGACATTTGCCGCCCCGATACCTATTCCCTTAAAGGTCAGAAGTATGTATTCTTTTATCTTGCTCATCTTGAGATTTCCGTATATGTTTTTATTATGCTGTCAGTATATGTTACACGCCCTCCAGGTCTCCGGAGTCCTCGAAGTTTGGATGGTCTTTGCCGCTCTTTGTGGACTTGCGGTGGATCTGCGTTGATTCCTGAAGTTTCTTCTCTGCCTGAACTTCAGCCAGTCCCATCTTTGCCCCATTATGCTGAGGATCAAAGATCAGGGCCTTGCGGTAAAGGATTTCCGCCTGGTTCAAATCGCCGAGAAGGAAGTATGCAAGGGCTTGGCCGCAGATTCCGTCCGGGTTGTTCTTTTCTATGCGGTTGAAGTCGTTGAAATGCTTCAGGGCCTCTTCCGGCATTTTGCACTCGATGCAGAGCTGGCCCAGGTTGAACAGGGCGTGGATGTTCTGCGGGTTGAGGGCGATGGCGTAGCCGAAAGCCTCGTAGGCATCCTTGTAACGGCTTTTCTTGTCGTAGATTATGCCAAGATTATGCCAGATGATATCGTTGAACGGATCTATGTCCAGGCATTTCTGGTAGAGCTCCACGGACTTGTCCTCCTGCCCGAGCTTCTCGCAGCAGAACGCATAGTCAAACCAGAAGGATGTCAGGTTCTCGTCCTTTTCCGTTTCGTTGTGCTTGGCGTTCCAGGTGGCGGTAAGTTCTGCAGTCCTGTCGAGGTAGAATACCGCTTCCTGATACTCTTCTATCTCCATGCAGTCCTGAGCCAGCGTATGGACTGAGTCGCATACGTCTTCCGGGGTACTCTCCACGGCAATTGCCATTTCATAGTAGCGGCGGGCGGACTTAAGATCCTTCTTTCCGATGTATACTCGGCTGTATGACAGGTAGATATCTGCATTCGGAGGGAATGAGTCCTTGTAGTGGTCCAGGATGTCCAGCGCCTTGTCCAGCTCCTTGCGGATAACCATGGCATCGCAATACCTGACCAGAAGCGCTGAAGAATAGGGGTATCTCTGGAAACCCTCCTCTGAGGCACTGTTGGCCATCTCGATGTTGTAGAGGTCTACATACTTGTCTATGATGTACTCGTACTCATCCTCTTCAAACCCGTTTCCCTCAGCGATGCCTTCTTCCCCCGGGATATAAGAAGCCGGCCCCTTGCCCTTATGCAAGGAGTCGTACCTCTCAAATGCCTTTCTCAGGCGCTCGTCCTCTTGTCTTTCAAACTCTTGATCTTCCCTCTCAGAATCCATATCTGCGATGCTTTTCAAACACAGGCTGCAAAGATAACAAAATGTCCGCAATTTAAGCGGTGATGGCCAAGTGCTTGACAGATAGGTATATAAATATATCAGCCTGCGTCGTTTTCGCTGCAGGCTGATGTATTTAACGTGCTGTGTATTAGATATTTGTCTACCACCATGCCTAGCTGAAGGTGAGGGTGCCGTCCATATAATCCACCTTGATGGTGCTGCCTTTGGCAATCTTTCCGGCGATGAGGGCCTTGGCGATGGAGTTGATGACTTCCTTCTGGAGCAGTCTCTTGATAGGTCTTGCTCCATAGGCTACATCGAAGCCCTTGTTTGCCAGATAGTCCAGAGCCTTGTCCGAGAAGTTCAGGGTAATGCCCTGGCTTTCCAGGAGCTTTTCTGCCTGGCTTATCTGCAGGCGGAGGATGCCGCGGATTTCTTCCTTGCCGAGAGGACGGAACATTATGATTTCGTCTATCCTGTTCAGGAACTCCGGACGGACGGTTTTCTTCATAAGTGCCAGAACCTTTTCCTTGCACTCGTCCATCAGCTGCTCGTTGTAGGCGTTGCTGATAGCCAGCTCGGCGTACTCGGCGTTGTCCTTAGGGTCAGGAATTCCGTCTCCATCCTTGTCCTTGATGTTGATTTCCTTGAGGCCCTTCATCCTGGCCATATAATCCTGGATGATGTCGCTTCCGGCGTTGCTGGTCATTATCAAGATGGTGTTCTTGAAGTTGACCGTGCGGCCCTTGCCATCTGTAAGACGTCCGTCGTCAAGGACTTGCAGCAGGATGTTGAACACATCCGGATGAGCTTTCTCGATCTCGTCGAACAGGACAACGGAGTATGGTTTACGCCTTACGGCCTCGGTCAGCTGTCCGCCTTCCTCGTAACCCACATATCCTGGAGGCGCTCCCACAAGACGTGTGGCGGCAAATCTCTCCTGGTATTCACTCATATCAATACGCGTAAGCATATTCTCATCGTCGAACAGGAACTCCGCCAGGGCTTTGGCCAGCTCGGTCTTTCCTACGCCTGTGGTTCCGAGGAAGAGGAAGGAGCCTATAGGGCGCTTTTCGCTCTGAAGTCCTGCCCTTGAACGCCTTACGGCATCGGCGACAGCCTTGATAGCCTCATCCTGCCCGATGACTCTCTTGTGGAGTTCGGCTTCCAGGTTGATGAGTTTGTCCTTTTCGCTCTGCATCATCTTGGAAACAGGGATGCCGGTCCATTTGGCCACTACCTCGGCGATGTCGTCAGGGCCTACCTGCTCGTCGATCAGACGATGGTCGTTGGCATTTATCTTGGCATTGAGCTCATCGATTTCTTTCTGCAGACCTGCGATTTTACCGTAGCGGATCTCAGCCACCTTGGCGTAGTCTCCGTTGCGTTCCGCGTTGTCTGCCTGGAAATTGAGGTTGTCAATCTCCTGGCGCTTTCTCTGGATGCCGTCGTAGAGAGCTTTTTCCTCCCGCCACTGGGCATTGAGAACCTCCAGCTGCTTCTTCTGATCCTCGAGCTGAGTCGTTATATCGTTGAGCTTAGGGGAATTGCCTTCTCTGCGGATGGCTTCCTTCTCAATCTCCAGCTGCTTGATCTTCCTCTGGAGCTCATCGATTTCCTCAGGGACGGAGTTCATCTCCAGACGGAGCTTAGATGCGGCTTCGTCCACAAGGTCTATGGCCTTGTCCGGCAGGAAACGGTTGGTGATATATCTGTGACTGAGTTCAACCGCCGCTATGATGGCATCATCCTCGATCTTTACCTTGTGGTGGTTCTCATACTTGGTTTTCAGACCCCTGAGGATGGAGATGCTCTCGGCAGGGCTAGGCTCATCCACCATAACCATCTGGAAACGACGCTCCAGGGCCTTGTCCTTCTCAAAGTATTTCTGGTACTCGTCCAGGGTAGTGGAACCCACGCAGCGCAGTTCTCCACGGCTCAGGGCCGGTTTCAGGATGTTAGCGGCATCCATCGCGCCGGTTGTCTGACCCGCTCCCACCAGAGTGTGTATCTCATCTATATAAAGGATTATCTCTCCGTCGCTTTCAACAACTTCCTTTACGACACCTTTGAGCCTTTCCTCAAATTCTCCCTGATATTTTGCTCCGGCTATCAGCGCTCCCATATCCAGGGAGTAGATAACCTTGCCTTTCAGGTTCTCTGCTACATCGCCGTGGACAATTCTCTGGGCCAGACCCTCCGCAATGGCGGTCTTTCCCACGCCCGGTTCTCCCACCAGGATAGGATTGTTCTTGGTACGGCGGCTCAGAATCTGGAGCACCCTACGGATCTCGTCATCTCGTCCGATGACAGGATCAAGCTTGCCGTCACGAGCCCTCTGGTTGAGGTTGATGGCATAGCGCTCCAGCATCTTTCCTTGTGCCTGATTGTTTGCAATATTCATATTAAAACCTCCTATATTTCAATCCATTGATTCAATCCACTGAGATTAAATCTCTCCCCCTCGTTTTCATTTCTTTTAAACGCCATAAGATCTCCTTGCAACTTGCCCGCCAGACTGTTTTCAGGCAAAAAGAGCCCTTTGAAATGTCATAATGTCAGCGCTGAAGGCCTCTCATCGTCGATTCTCATTCCCACTCTGCCATAAAGTCAGCGCCGAATAGCAAAGTCCTAATAGCAGAACTGGGAAATAATTAGTATATTTGTGGATAAGTGTTTTGTCCGGTTGTATGCCGGCTGAGGACTAAGGATTAATGAACGTAAAGAGAACATATCCGTCGCTGGAAGGGGGCAGGCTTCTGCCGCTGGTGGAGAGTTTCTACACGATTCAGGGAGAGGGCTTCCATACCGGCAAACCGGCGTTTTTCATACGTTTGGGCGGCTGTGACGTGGGTTGCCGCTGGTGTGACAGCAAGGAGAGCTGGGATCCGGACCGATTCCCGCCAGTTGAAATCGAGACAATAGTCAGCGAGGCCGCCGCCACTCCGGCCAGAGCCATAGTGATCACAGGCGGGGAGCCGATGAACTATCCGCTGGATATGCTGTGCAACATGCTGAAAGAATATGGGCTGGAAATCTTCCTGGAAACCAGCGGAAGCAGTCCTATGAGTGGGCATTTCGACTGGATCTGCCTGAGTCCCAAGCGTAACAAGCCGCCAAAGGAGGAGTTTTTCAGTGTGGCCGACGAGTTGAAGGTGATCGTTGAGACTCCGGCGGACTTTGAATGGGCGGAGGAGAACCGCCGGAAGATACTAGAGGTACAGAGCAGCTGCCTTTTCTATCTTCAGCCTGAGTGGAGCAGAATGAAAACTGTTGCACCTTATATAATAGACTATGTCAAGGAGCATCCTGAGTGGAACATATCCATCCAGGCGCACAAGTTCCTGCATATTCCATAGAAATTAATTATTGAAAGAAACATATACAAATATTAATTAACACATTATGAGATCATTGAAGTTTTTCTTTGCAGTTGTTGCCTTGTTCTGCATGACAGCTGCTTATGCTCAGCCTAACGTTCCTGAGAAGGAGCAGAGGAAGGGCTTTGAGTTCACTACCGTAAAGGCTAATCCTATCACCGGTATCCGCAA
>CADAOA010000065.1:8139-11778 GCA_902789435.1 uncultured Bacteroidia bacterium
CAGGGAAGCAGCGGTACTTGCTGGGCTTTCTCTACAACATCTTTCTTCGAGAGCGAGGCTATCCGCAACGGTCACGCAGACACATCGCTGAATCTTTCAGTAATGTACACAGTTACAAAGAACTACATCGAGAAGATGCGCAAGTTCATCCGCGTAGACGGTTATCTTTGCTTTGCAGAGGGTGGTTCCTTTGAGGATGTTTCACACTCATATGAGGATTATGGCGTTGTCCTGGAGAAGGATATGCCTAACCTGCTTCCAGGCGAGAAGAGAATCAACTTCCGCGAACTGACCGCTATCAGCACCGGTTTGGCCGAGGGCGCAAAGAAGGCTGGCGGAAAGGTATCGCCGAGATTTATGGAGACCTACAGGAACATTCTCGAGACCTACCTTGGCAAGTGCCCTGAGACTACTACCTACAAGGGAGTTGTTTACAGCCCTAAGGATTTCGTGACCAAGGGTCTGGGCCTGAATATGTCTGACTATGTTTCAGTTACTTCCTTCACCCACTATCCTTTCTATACCCAGTTCGCCATCGAGGTTCCGGATAACTGGAGATGGGACCTGAGCTACAACGTTACCATCGACGACCTTATCGCGATTATGGACAACGCCATTGAGAAGGGCTACACAATCGCTTGGGGTTCAGACGTAAGCGAGACCGGCTTTACCCGTGACGGTATCGGTGTAGTTCCTGATATGGAAGACTTGGCAAAGAGCTTTGTCGGTTCAGACCAGGCAAGATGGGTAGGCGGCAACAATCCTCAGGCAAGACCTCAGATCGTTGCTCCTGTAAAGGAACTGGCTATCACCCAGGAGATGCGTCAGGAAGGATATGACAACAAGACCACCACTGACGACCACGGAATGCAGATCTTCGGTATCGCAAAGGATCAGAACGGCACCAAGTACTATATGGTGAAGAACTCTTGGGGTCCTACCGGCAAGTACAAGGGAATCTGGTATGTGTCAGAGGCTTTCGTAAGGTACAAGACCATGAACATCCTCGTGAACAAGAACTCCATCCCTAAGGACATCCGCAAGAAGATGGGTATCTAAACAAATCTGATAATCAATACAAAAACAAACACAATATGAAAAGATTATTCATTGCAGCAGCGGCTCTGTTCCTTGGAACCGGATTGTTTGCACAGGAATTGCAGACCAGCTTCCCGTTCTATGAGTTTACCATCGTGAAGAACAACCCTGCCACCGCAGTCAAGAACCAGGCTGCTACCGGTACGTGCTGGTGCTTTGCCACCACTTCATTCCTCGAGAGCGAGGCTATCCGCAAGGGTGCTGCCGACACCTCTCTGGACATCTCCGAGATGTATACCGTAAGGCAGGAGTACCTCAGAAGGGGCGCTGACTACTATTATCGCAGAGGAAAAGGCCGCAGGGGACCTGGCGGAATCTGCCATCAGGCAACATACCAGATGGAGAAGATGGGCCTTATGCCAGAAGAGGCCTACCACGGCATTAACTATGGCTCCAACACTCACAACCACGGAAAACTGCAGAGGGAAATCGACGACCTTCTGGACAGTGCAGTGGCCAAGAAGCAGGGCGTTCCATACGACCAGATGAACGAGATTCTGGACAAGTACCTGGGCAAGGTTCCTGAGACATTCACCTACAAGGGCAAGGAATACACCCCATGGTCCTTCAAGGAGTCTCTGAAACTCAAGGAGAGTGACTATGTGGAGATTACAAGCTTCCTCCATCATCCTTTCTACGAGGAGTTCATCATCGAGATCCCTGACAACTGGGATATGGCCAAGTCCTACAACGTTCCTCTGGACGAGCTGGACGAGATCTGCACCAGGGCTCTGATGCACGGCTACACTGTAGCATGGGATGCCGACATGAGCGAGATCTACTTCGCCCAGAACAAGCATCTGGCTCTGTTTACCCCTGATGTAAACCTCCGTGGAATGAAGGCCGTTGAGAAGAAGTACGAGGAGAGTCCTATCGATCCTGAAATCCGTCAGGCTATGTGGACCAACTTCACTACCTCCGACGACCACCTGATGCACATCACCGGTATCGCCAAGGACCAGGACGGCACCAAGTTCTACATCGTGAAGAACTCCTGGGGTCCGGACAACGGAGACGGCTACATCTACGTATCCGAGAGCTACTTCAAGGCAAAGACCATCCAGATCAAGGATGTGAAGAAGAAACTCCACATCAAGTAGGCAAGCGTTTTTGGCAAATAGCTGAGAACCAGTTAAATGAGATTTTGTAGGGTATTGTTCTTCAGTACCCTACAATTTCTTTTATTGCTGATCTTCAGCGATTTGTGAAAAACGCCCAGTGATTTATGTTAAGCTGAGGATTTTTTTCTATATTTGTAGCGAAATGGCTGTTTCGGAAATAGCGGTTTCGGAATAAAGGAGGATGAATTTATGAAGTTCTACGACAGGGAAAAAGAAATAAAGTTTCTTCTGGAAACCAGACAGGCGGCAGAAAATAACGCTAGGTTTACCGTGGTTACCGGCAGGAGAAGAATAGGAAAGACATCGCTGATAACAAAGGCTTATGAGGATTCTCCATTCCTATACTTCTTTGTTGCAAGGAAGGCGGAAAAAGACCTATGCGATGGCTATCTTGAGGAGATATCACAGAAACTGTTGCTCCCCGTGCTGGGGCAGGTCAAGGGCTTTGCGGAGATATTCGAGTTCCTTATGAAACTCTCTTGCGACAGGAGTTTTACCCTGGTGATTGACGAGTTCCAGAACTTTTTTAGGGTTAACAAGAGTATCTTCAGCGATATCCAGAAGATCTGGGACAAGTACGAGAAACAGTCCAAGATTAATTTGGTTGTTTGCGGTTCTGTGTATTCTATGATGCAGAAACTCTTCAAGAACAAGAAGGAACCGCTCTACGGCAGGGCTACAGGAGAGCTTAAAGTAAGGGCTTTTGCTCCGTCTATCCTTAAGGAGATAATTGCTGATGCCAATCCAAGCTACACCAAAGAAGACCTCCTTGCTCTGTTTTCCTTTACCGGTGGCGTAGCCAAGTATGTGCAGCTTCTGGTAGATGCAGGTGCCCTTACGAAGAATAAGATGATTGACTGCATAGTTAGCCCAAACTCCACTTTCCTGACAGAGGGCAAAGAAAACCTTGTAGAAGAGTTTGGCCGCGACTACGGAACATATTTCTCAATACTGTCCTGCATCTCAAGGGGATACAATACTCGTTCCGACATAGAAAACGTAATAGGCAAGGAAGTTGGCGGTTATCTTACCAACCTTGAAAAGGAGTATGAACTCATCCATAAGCGCCAGCCGCTGTTCGAGAAGACCTCCACCAAGAACGTAAGATACGAAATAGATGATGTCTTCTACAGTTTCTGGTTCCGTTTTATCTTCAAGTATAGCTACATCGTTGAAATTGAGAATTATCAGAAACTGAAGGAAATAATCCTCCGCGATTACGAGACCTTTACCGGCCTTATGCTTGAGCGTTACTTCTTCCGGAAGGAAAAGGAATCCGGCAGATGGACCCGTCTTGGCCGCTGGTGGGACCGCAAGGGAGAAAACGAGATAGACCTCATTGCAGAGGATGAGCTAAGCAAGACGGCAGTCTTCTACGAAATCAAGCGCAATCCTCTTAAAATCAACCCAAACGATCTTA
>CADAOA010000066.1 GCA_902789435.1 uncultured Bacteroidia bacterium
GCCCGCCGCTGGGGAGCCGTAAAGAAGGGCATTCCTAACGACAAGATCAAGATCATCTGCTGCAGCGGAAACTTCCACGGAAGAACAGTCACCATCATCACAATGAGCGACGACCCTTCTTCATACGCACAGTACGGCCCTCTGACCCCAGGCTTCATCCGCATCCCTTACAACGATCCTAAGGCTCTCGAGAAAGCCCTCGACAAGTACGGCAAGGAAGTGTGCGCGTTCATCGCCGAGCCGATCCAGGGAGAAGCCGGAGTGTTTGTACCGGATGACGGCTACCTGAAGAAATGCTTCGACCTGTGCCACAAGCACAATGTGCTCTTCATCGCCGATGAGGTTCAGACAGGTATCGCAAGAACCGGAAAGATGCTCTGCTCAATGCACGACGGCATCCGTCCGGACATCGTTATCCTGGGCAAGGCCCTCGGAGGAGGCGTGCTTCCTGTATCAGCCTGCCTTGCAGATGACGACATTATGCTGAACGTGAAACCGGGCGAGCACGGCTCAACCTTCGGAGGATTCCCTCTGGCGGCAAAGGTTGCCATCGCGGCCCTTACCGTAATAAAGGAAGAGAAGCTCACAGAGAACGCAGAGAAGATGGGAAAGATCTTCCGCGATGAGGTGAACAAGATCAAGTCTCCGTTCATCGTCCAGGTAAGAGGACGCGGCCTTCTGAACGCTATCGTCACCAAGCCAATCGGCAAGAAGACCGCCTGGGACATCTGCCTCAAGCTCCGCGACAACGGCCTGCTGGCTAAGCCTACCCACGACCACATCATCCGCTTCGCTCCGCCATTGTGCATAAACGAAAAGGAGATCAAACAGGCGGTGGGCATCATCAAGAAGACATTCGAGGAAATGTCCAAGTAACAAAAAAGAGCGGCGGTTGCCGCTCTTTTTTTATCTCTTCTTGGAAACGATAATCGTTCCGGTCTTGCCCCAGAGGGCTTCGCGGGCCTTCTCCAGAGAAGTGATCAGCGCCATGCCGGAAGGGCGTTTCTCGAGGAAGTTCACGCAAGACTCAATCTTAGGAAGCATGCTGCCGGGAGCAAACTGCCCCTCGGCCATGAACTGTTTGGCTTCTTCCACTGACATAGAATCCAGATCGTACTGGTTAGGCTGGTTGAAGTTGATGGAAACTTTATCCACGGCGGTAAGGATGACCAGCATATCTGCTTTGAGGTCTATGGCAAGCTTTGCGCAGGCGCGGTCCTTGTCTATCACAGCAGCCACTCCGCGGAAGTCGTCCCAGCCCTTCTGGACAACAGGTATGCCGCCACCGCCAACAGTAATGACAGTAGTATGGGCCTCAATAAGACGCCTTACAACCGGAAGTTCCACGATCTTCACAGGCTTTGGAGAAGGAACTACTCTCCTCCAGCCCCTGCCTGCATCTTCTACAAATGTGTAGCCGGTCTTCCTGGCAATGGCATCTGCCTCGTTCTTGCCGTAGAAAGAACCGATTGGCTTGGTCGGGTTCTGGAAGGCAGGATCATTCTCGTCCACAACCACCTGAGTCAGGACAGCGGCGCAAGGCCTTGGCATGTGCCTTCTTCCGTGCTCCCTCTGGATAGCCTGCTGCAGATGATATCCTATGTAGCCCTGAGTCATGGCTCCGCACTCCGGGAACGGCATCAGCGGAGTCTTTCCGCCGTGAGTGGCCGAATATTCCAGTGCAAGGTTTACCATTCCCACCTGCGGACCGTTGCCGTGGCCAACGACCACGTCGTATCCGTCTTCCTCCAGGTCCACTATCGCAGAGGCTGTAGTCTCTACCAGTTTAAGCTGCTCCTCGGGAGTGTTTCCCAGAGCGTTTCCTCCCAGCGCCAATACTAATCTCTTTCCCATAAATCTTTGTCCAAATTCAGAAAAAAAAGAAAACCAAACTCCCATTCCACGAGGAGTGGGAGCCTAGATAATCTTGTGTGTTTCAGTTAATTACTTGAGAGTTGCGTACATCACAGCCTTGATGGTGTGCATACGGTTCTCTGCCTCGTCAAATACCTTTGACTGCTTGCTGCGGAAGACTTTGTCGGTAACCTCCATCTCCTTCAGGCCGAACTTCTCGTAGATGTCTCTTCCGATAGTTGTCTCCAGGTCGTGGAAAGAAGGAAGGCAATGCATGAAGATTGCGTTAGGGTTGGCGTTCTTCATGACGGCGTCGTTTACCTGATAAGGCTTCAGGAGCTTAATTCTCTTCTCCCAGAGCTCTGCAGGCTCGCCCATGGAAACCCAGATGTCGGTGTAGATAACGTCTGCGTTCTTGGTTCCCTTCTTCACGTCGTCGGTGAGGGTGATGGTGCAGCCGTTCTCCTTGGCGATCTTCTTGCAGGTGTCAACCAGTTCCTTTGCAGGCATGTTGGCCTTAGGGCCGCAGGCTACGAAGTTGATTCCGAGTTTAGCGGAAACCACCATCAGGGAGTTGGCAACGTTGTTGCGGGCATCTCCCATAAAGACCATAGTCAGGCCCTTGTAGTATCCGAAGTTCTCCTTGATTGTCAGAACGTCTGCAAGCATCTGTGTAGGATGGAAATCGGTGGTAAGACCGTTCCATACAGGAACACCGGCGTACTTTGCAAGGTCCTCTACGATCTTCTGGTCGAAACCGCGGTACTCGATACCGTCATACATCCTTCCCAGAACCTTTGCGGTGTCTTCCAGAGACTCCTTCTTGCCCATCTGAGATGAGTTAGGATCCAGATAGGTAACTCCCATACCCAGGTCGTTTCCGGCTACCTCGAAAGAGCAGCGGGTACGTGTGGATGTCTTCTCGAATAGGAGAACGATGTTCTTTCCCTGAAGATATTTGTGAGGGGTATTTGTACGCTTGAGGTTCTTGAAGTCCTCAGACAGTTTAAGCAAATATTGAATTTCTTCGGTGGTGAAGTCCAGTAATTTCAGGAAACTTCTACCTGATAAGCTTCTTGGCATAAAACAAACAGTTTTTAATTCTTAAGGCCACAAAGATATAATAATTTTGATATCATTTTGACAAAACCCTAAAAAAGTTTAACCAAAATCGCCGAAAAGCCCCAAAACACTCCGGATTAAAACAAAGCGTGCAAGGCCGGCGTTTTATTGCACGACCTTGCACGTTTTACCCGGGAAAGTGTGCACGGTCGGTATTGTTTTGTACGACCTCGCACACCGAGCTGATTTATTTCAGCACGACTTCCTCGCGGCTGACTATCCTCTCGCAGAAGTGACACTTGAACTCATCCTTGTCCAGCACGTGGAAGTGGGTGGACATAGGCTCGTTGTTGGAAATGCACTTAGGATTGGTACACTTGACTATGTCGAACAGATCCTCCGGCAGTTCCACCTTATGCTTTTCCACAACCTCGTAATCCTTGATGATGTTGATCACGGCATTAGGCGCCACAACCGCTATACGGTTAAGAGTCTCTTTTGGAAGATCTATATCGGCGATCTTTATCAAACCCTTGTGCCCCATGCTGCGGCTTGAGAGGTTGTTGCCGATGAAAACTCCGTTCTCCATATTCTCAATTCCCAGTATGTTCACAACCTTGAAAAGGGCCGGGCATGGAATATGGTCTATCACGATACCGTTCTGCAGTGCAGCTACGGCCAGTTCTTTCTTTCCTTGAATGCTCATAATGTTCCGTTTTAACAGTTTTACAATCCTAATGCGCGGCAGATGATGGCCTCACGGGTGTAGAGGCCGTTAAGAGCCTGTTCGAAATAATAAGCCTGAGGAGTGTCGTCCACATCCTGGGCGATTTCAGTTACTCTTGGCAGCGGATGCAGAACTCGCAGATTAGGCTTGCAGCCCTTGAGCATGCTGGCGGTAAGGGTGTAGATATTCTTCACTCTCTCGTATTCCATCAAGTCTGAGAATCTCTCCCTCTGGACTCTGGTCATGTACAGGATGTCTGTCTTGTTGATCACCTCCTCGCTGAAGTCTCTGGTCTCTTCATACTCTATTCCCAGTTCCTTGCAGTAATCCTTGTACTGCTGAGGCATCTTCAGCTCGTCGCAGGCCACGAAGATGAATTTAGGGTTGAAGTAATGCATAGCTTCCAGAAGAGAGTGCACCGTACGCCCGTACTTGAGGTCTCCCACCATGGTGATGGTCAGATTGTCGAGCGTTCCCTGAGTCTGGTAGATCGTGTACAGGTCCAGCATAGTCTGGGAAGGATGCTGGTTGCTTCCGTCTCCGGCATTCACGATAGGAACCTTTGAAATCTCGCTTGCATACCTGGCGGCTCCCTCCAGAGGATGGCGCATCACGATAAGGTCTGCGTAGTTGGCTACCATCATGATAGTGTCCTTGAGAGTCTCTCCCTTGGACTGGCTGCTTGTACGGGCATCGCTGAAACCGATTACACGTCCGCCCAGGCGGTTTACAGCCGTCTCGAAGCTGAGTCTGGTACGAGTGGATGGCTCAAAAAATAAAGAACCCACAACCTTGCCGTCTAAAATGTGTTGGTTGGGATTCTTTTCAAATTCCTTAGCACGTCTGAGAAGTGCCAGGATCTCATCTTTTGTCAAGTCTGAGATCGATACCAAATTGCGATTCTGCATATTGTTTTATGTTTTATCGCCTACAAATATAATCAAAGAAACATTATCGCGATGAAGAAAACACAAAGAAGTTTTCAACATTCAAGACAGGGCTATCAGCGTCAGGATCTGGGCTGCCACCACCCTGAGGAACATGGACAGCGGATATACGGTTGCATAGCCCAAGGCCGGATAGCTGTTGCCTGAGGTTTCAGAAGCAAAAGCCAAAGCCGGCGGGTCTGTGGTGCTGCCGGCTATCAGACCCATCAGGGTAAGATAGTTGGTCTTGGAGATGACCCTTGCCAGGATGCCTGTGGCCAGAAGCGGAATGACGGTAATCAGGAAACCGTAAAGCACATACCGGTACCCGCCGCCCTGGAGGGTTTCCACAAAGTTCTCCCCGGCTCCAAGCCCAACGGCGGCAAGGAACAGGCAAAGGCCCATTTCCCGGACCATCAGGTTGGCGCTCTGCGTGGTATATGTTTCAAAGCCGACGCGATGCCCGAAGTAGCTGAGAAGTATGGCCACAATCAGAGGCCCTCCGGCAAGGCCCAGCTTGACGGTCTGCGGCATGCCCGGAATGTATATCGGAAGGCTTCCGAGCAAGATTCCCAAAGCAATGCCGAAGAAGATAGGAGCTATCCTCGGGGCATAAAGTTTCTTCTGCGAGTTTCCCAGCAAAGACGCCACCTTCTCCACATCCTCTTGGATTCCGACTGCAACCAGAATGTCTCCTACAAAGATTATCGTGTTGGGAGTAGGCACGATTTCAATACCGGTTCTCAGAAGCCTGGTTACGCTTACTCCATAATCTCTCCTTATGGCCAGGCTCTCCAGGGTCCTTCCGTCCACGCTGTGCTTTGTGACATATACCCTCTTGACTATAAGATGTTTGTCAAGCACGCTCCATTCCTGCTCCCCCATGC
Organism: uncultured Bacteroidia bacterium; assembly: GCA_902789435.1. Classification (GTDB taxonomy): domain Bacteria; phylum Bacteroidota; class Bacteroidia; order Bacteroidales; family UBA932; genus Egerieousia. Next base: position 5,457 of record CADAOA010000066.1, read on the forward strand.
TCTTGATCTCCTTGCCGAACGCCGGGATGGCTTTCTGGAGGTCGTTCCCCGAGATAACTGCCCTTACACGGTCCCCTGCCTCAAGCACGGTTCGGGAGGTTGGAATCTCCACTGCCATATCCTTGCGGCGGATTCTGGAAAGCACGAAGTTGAAACCGCAGCTGTTGTGGAAATCCAGCACGGACTTTCCGTCCGCCAGGCTTCCGCCCACAACCTCCAGGGTAAGCACCCGTGGCTGGGCAATCTTCGCCGAGTCTCTGGAATCCAGTTTCTGCGTTTCCGTCTTCACATTTACCCTGAAGATCATCTTCAGAACCAGTATGGAGAGGATGATACCCACAACTCCCAGCGGATAGGCAACCGCATAACCAAGACTCAGATCCTCCACCAGACCGGAAGCCGAAGAAGCGGCAGAAGCTGAAAGCATATCGGTAACCGTCTGCTGCGCCGCACCAAGTCCAGGAGTGTTGGTTACAGCACCCTGCATCACACCCACCATAGTCAGAAGCGGAGTGCCCGTGATCTCATGTATGATGTAGGTGCACAGGCAGGCAAGAAAGACAATCAACACGGCCCACATGTTCAGAGACAAACCGCCTTTCTTGAAGGAAGAAAAAAAGTTGGGACCCACCGAAAGACCTATGGCATACACGAAGAGTATCAGACCAAAATCCTTGACGAAAGACAGCACCCCCGGATCCGCCCTAAGCCCGAAATGTGACATCACGATACCCACGAACAGCACCCAGGTAGTTCCGAGGGTGAGCCCTTTCAGCTTGAAATGCCCAAGAAAGACACCCACCGCAACAACTATCGCGATAATAAGCAAGGAATGCGCAACCCCGCTGCCAAAGAACAGATTATATATCCAGCTTCCTTCCATATCAAAGACCGATTCCAAAGATAACAACTTTTGGCTACATCGCCGAAGGTGCCGGTACTTTGGCATAGACAGCACTGCGCCTCTTTGCGTACATCCAGATGCTGCGCACCAGAACATGCACCATATATGCCACATACAGAGCCTGGATCCCGAGCGTGTGCTCCAGGGCATAGTAGGCCGCAAAGAAGGAAGCGGCGGCGCAGATCATACCAAGCATTATCGGGCGGGCGGCGGTTGCACCTACATAGATCCCGTCCCACACGAAAGCCGATGTGCTGAAGGCCGGCATCAGCCAAAGCCATACCAGGTACGGAACAGAAGCCTCTATCACATCCGCCTTGTCTGTCATCAGCATCACCATCTGCTTACCACCGGCTACATATACCGCAGTGGAAGCCAGCGCAATCCAGAAGCACCACCTGAAAATCACCTTTACTGAAAGATGCAGGCCTTCGGAATCCCTTGCTCCGATATATCTTCCGGCAAGAGCTTCACCTGCGTATGCGAAGCCGTCTATGAAGAAGGAGAACAGCATCATCAGCTTCATTATGATAGTACCCACCGCCAGTTGCACATCTCCGTATTTTGCTGAAATAGAGGTAAATCCTACATAGATAAACAAAAAGCACACGCTCCTGACAAACAAGTTCCCGTTGAGGGAGAAGAACTTGCCGAGGTCTTTCATCCTCAGCGATTTTTTCAGGTCCACATACCTGAGCAGCCGCCTGTAGTATATCAGGAACAGCGCTATGCAGAGAGCCAGCCCCGTGTACTGGGCCGTAAGGACCGCCCAGGCAATGCCCTTGAACCCCATCCCCATCTTTACCGCGAACAGCAGGCTCAGCCCGAGGTTGGCGACATTCACGGTAATGTCCGCCGCCATAGGGCTTACGGCATTCTGCATCCCGATGAAAAA
>CADAOA010000067.1 GCA_902789435.1 uncultured Bacteroidia bacterium
AGTCCGTTGGCTTTCACATATTCATAATCAGAATGGAAAAGGAAATGGACATCCTTTCCGATTCTTGCCAAATTGCCTCCATAATATCCGCCGACACCGCCGACGCCAATAATTCCGTATGTCATATAACCCACCTAAAAAGTTTGACAGTTCAATCCCCATCTTCAGTTGGACGTGAAATGAGGAGTGCAAAGATAATTAAAAAGTCGGGAAACACCAAAAGCACAAAGCTGTTTCGGCATTTCCCGACTAAAAAAACCAAGTCTCCAACCCCTCACGAAACGTGTGGAAGCAGATTTGTCATGGCACAAACACCTTCCGGCTCACTCCGTCTTGGCGGATGATGTAGATTCCAGATTTCAGCGGATGGTCGAACAAGGTCCATTTTCCATTGTCAACCCTCCGTCCCTGCAGGTCGTACACCCCGTCGTTGGCATCATGAGCGTTGCTGTCATTGGCATCGTCCTGCAACGTTGTGATGGCATCAGGCTGTTCGCTGGTTGGCAGAGGCACCAACATCCATTGCCTATGTGTAGGCATATCGGTTCCAGCTGTATATTCCCATGTTCCCACGGTGGTTCCCGCCGCCGAGTTGGCATTAGAGAGGTCGAGTCCGAAGCGGCTGTCTCTGGATGTGAGAATCCTATAATAAGGGAAATCCACCGTCCTGATGAGGAACAGCTGCTCGTTGGCCGTCGTCGTCTGAGCCGTGAGTTGTGATGATGAGGTGAGCTGGTGTGCGGTAAGCCTCATGTCATTGGCATTCTGAATATAATAGGAGCTCCCGCTTGGGATAAGTTTCCATCGTTGTCCCGTATCCGCCGTGATGTTTTCAATAGTCACCTTTCCCTGTTTGTTTGCCGAAACGGCCCTGGTGAGTTCGTGGCGCGGCACGATGAGGTATTCACACTCGGTGTTCAACGAATTGGTTTCCTGCATCTTTGCTTTGGCAGGAATGACGAGAGTGGTGATGCTCTGCGTCGGCCCTCTGCTTTGCGTCCCCAGAACCTGCGCGACCACCTTTGAGATGGCAGTTTTGCCGCTCTTGCCGCAGTTTCCTGCCTGGCTCTTCAGCGTGCTGTTCTTCACGATGATGTGCATCGACGAATTCAGCAAGGGGGGTGGAAAATGAATTATCTGGAGGCTGTGAAAGCTCACGGAATGGAAATGGACGAAGGCTTCCCTATCCCGTCCTGGAGCGTGGAAGCTCATCTGAAATTTATGGAAGATGCCGGTATCATCACTTCCGTTGTCACGATGCCGGCACCTCAGCCTTATTTCGGAAACGCGGAAGAATCTGCCGCCATCTGCAGAAAGTTCAACGAAGAGGCCGCCAGGCTGAAGGCACTCTATCCGGGACGATTCCTGTTCTGCGCCGCCCTGCCGCTGCCGAATGTGGACAAAGCTCTGGAGGAAGCGAAATATGCCCTGGATGTTCTTGGTGCAGACGGCATCAAGCTGGCTACCAACAGTTACGGCCAGTATCTGGGCGATGAACAGCTGGAACCGCTGATGGCCTATCTGAATGAGAAGAAGGCCGTAATCATAACTCACCCGCACAAACCGTCTGCGGCAAACGACAAACTGATTTCAGCCGTACCACTGGCTTCATACGAGTATCTGGCGGAGACAACACGAGCCATACTCAATATGGTGGCGCACAATGTGATGGTCCGCTTTCCGGATCTCAAGATCGTTGTTCCGCACTGCGGCTCATTCCTGCCGAACGCCCTGCCAAGGTTCAAGGGACTGCTTCCTGTAATGACAGCCCAGGGATATATGCAGCCGGTAGATGTTCAGGCAAACCTTTCTCACCTGTACTATGACTTGGCCGGAGCCGCCACAGATGAAGCCCTGGACGCTCTGCTTACAATCGCTGAGCCGGGCCATATACTGTACGGCTCTGATTTCCCGTATGTTGCCCCTAATGCTCTGGTTGGCGCAAAGAAGTCTCTCGCCGGGCGCCTTGCCACGCATGGACTGGATCCTGAAGATGTCTTTTCCAACAACGCAGCCCGCCTTTTCGGAGCAGAAATTCCGCAGCGTGAATATGGGGAGCGGGTGGTCCGTCTTGCCGAGATTCAGGTGGAGCAAGACCAGCTTGAAAGCTACATGGCCTTTGCCAAGGAAGTAGGAACCGTGTCAATGGCCAAAGAACCAGGAGTAATCGGACTGTTCTCGATGCAGGACAAGACCGACCCTTGCAAAATCTATATCCTGGAAGTCTATGCAGACAGACAGGCCTACCAGGACCACCTCAGCACCGCCCACTTCAAGAAATACAAGGAAGGAACGGCCGGCATGGTCAAATCGCTGAAACTCATAGACACCGCACCAATGGTCCAGGCCAAGCTGAGCAAAGCCGCAATCCGGAACTGAAGCATTAGATGCAAGTTTTCTTAACTTTTCCCCATATTTGCGTCTATCTAATGGAATATGGCAAAAAGCTTTGACATAGAACTTGCGCAACTGAGACCAAAGGTACTTGCCCTCACACGCAAGTTTTTCAGAAGGTACTTGCCCTCACACGCAAGTTTTTCAGTTCCGCTCATCTGTCTTCAGACCCGGAGGACATTGTGCAGGATGTTCTGCTCAACCTCTGGAGGGCAAAACAGAACGGAACTGAAATCAGAAACGCCGAAGCCTGGGCTGTCAGAGCCACAAAGAATGCCTGTATATCTGCCTGGAGAAAGTCCAGAAAGGATATCGCGGCACCTGAAAAAGACAATCTTCACGCAGCAGACAACGCATCCGCAAAGATTGAAGAAAGCGAATATCAAAAGAGGGCTGTAAAGATACTGGAAGGTTTTTCCGCCGGAACCCGCAAACTTTTGAAGATGAAGGCAGACGGGATGAACCTGGATGAGATTGCAGCCGCCACGGGCCGTAGCAAGGGCAGCGTCAAGACCTCCATTTCCGCAGCCCGAAAGCAGATGCTTGAAGCTCTTGGTCAACGATAATGCAAACACCAAAATAAATGAACCGCAAAGAACTCATACAACGCTATCTGGATGCCGAGACCTCGGCAGAAGAGGAACTTCTGCTGGCAGAATCGTTCCGCCAGTCTCCACCACAGAGTGAGGAGGAAGAAAAGATTGAGGCGATGTTGCTCTGCATTAAAGACTCCGCAGATCCAGACTCACCTGAGGAAGAACACATCTCCGAGGAAGAGTTTGACAGCCTTATCCGCAAATCTGGAAGAAGGAAAAGTATCATCTGGGCTGTTTCCTCAGCGATGGCAGCGGCGGCGGTAATCCTGCTGTTTCTGCTTCTTAAGCCTGCCACGCCTCAGCCAGAGGACAATACGGATCTGATTCAGCAGATACAGCATATCCAGCTTCTTTCCCAGATAAGCCTTGAGGAAGCAGACAAATGCGAATTCCGCCCGATTGAGGGAGGATATGTAATGACAGCCTACTTCCCGGATGGAGAGACAGCATCCTATATCCTTATCGCAGAGGAAGATGGAAACACCTATTCCCTTCTCAGCCTGAACCAGTGATATGTCAGGCTAAAACGATAAAACCAAAGATTATGAAAACAAGACTCTATACAATGAATAAAAAGACTTGGAATGCAGGAAAGACTCTGCTTATGATAATCTTCTTCTGCTTAATAGGCTTTAACGCATACGCACAGGAGAATGTATATATCATAGACGCTGAATATGTTCCTGCATTCGATGGAAGTCAGCTAATAGGAAAGACCATCAGGAAATACAAAGTAGAAACCAGAAGGTATGAAAAGAAAAGTATGACTCTTCATATCATAATTACTGATGCCTTTAAAGAAAGAATTGTAACGGCGGAGTTTATGGGCAACGCAAAAATAAACGCCAAAGATTACAAATTGTCCATGAACCCTCGAGACTCTGCCAATTTAATCTCAATGAGCGTTGTAGAACCGGATAATCCAGACAAGGCTGTTTTGCTGATTAAACACTCCGGATTCAATGACACATCAAAAACCGCGGTATTCAATATTACAAACCTGAACCCGGAGCAAAACATAAAGTATGTCGTCGACGGAAAATTATACAATGATATAAGTGCACTTAAAGGCATCAAGCCAGCCGAAATAAGAAGAATCGCGATTTTCAAAGAAGGTTCCGCGGAACAGCTAAAGTACGGTAAAGGTTTTTCAGTTGTCGTCATAGACACAAAGGAACGGAAAGTTCGAGGTGAAGTTCAACTACGATCCAAGTAAACTCATATTATACGCAATATCATTATCTTTGTCAAAGTGATAGATTCTTATGAAAAAGTATATCTGGAGCATATTATTGATTTTATGTTTTGCCGTAACTGCCAAGGCACAGGTTTTCGTTGTCAACGACAATATGTTCGCCGGCAGGATGAGCAGCATAAAGGTGAAAATCGTTGATTCTCTGACTAACGAACCTATCTCATTTGCATCAGTTTATGTTGTGCCGGCCAAGGACACCACCATCACAAACTTCATAGTGTCTGACACTGCCGGAGTTGCCATGCTGAAAGACGTGCCGTACGGGAATTATGTGTTTCATATAGAGATGATGGGCTACAAGCATTACTCCAAGGAGAAGTATTTCAGGGAAGAGAGGGTGGACCTGGGGACAGTCAAACTCAAGCTGGATGAGAATTATCTTTCTGCCATCACCGTTTCCGATGTGGGCAACCCTATCGTGATGAAGCAGGATACCATAGAGTTCAACGCATCTTCTTTCAGGGTGGGAGCCAATGGAATGCTCAGGGATCTGATCAAGAGAATGCCGGGAATGGAAATTACAGACGATGGCAAGGTGAAGTTCAACGGAGAAGCCATTGACAAGCTAACCGTTGGAGGGCGCACCTTCTTCTTCGACGACCAGAGCACGGCCCTGAACAACCTGCCTGCGGCTATCGTAGACAAAATCAGAGTTATAGACCGGGAATCCAAGACTACAAGAACCACTGGCATACAGGACGGTACCAGAGAGAAAGTCTTGGATGTAGGTCTGAAGAAAGAATATGAGGAAGGATGGTTCGGCAATATATCCGTAAAAGGCGGAACTACTATAGAGGGCAAGAAAAAAGACGAGCCTCTCAGAGAGAATCGCGGAGCACTGTACAATGCCAGCGCCCTGGTTGCAGCATACAACAAGAAAGACCAGCTTACATTCATTGCCAACGGAATGAACATAAGTGACGGCGCGGTTGCTATGATTGTAAGGGGAGGAGGAGACGTGGTCAGCAGTTTTGAACCCGGGCTTACTTCAGCTGCACAGCTGGGCCTGAACGTCAACACCTCCAGGATAAAAGACGTGGAGACCACTCTTTCCGCCAACTACAAGTATACCGACAACGAGACCGGCTCTCAAAGCTACAGGACAACATTCCAGGAAAACGGCAACTTGTTTACGGAATCCAGAAAATCCGGAAGGTCTTTTGACAACGGAGTGAATGCAAATTATGAAATGAAGAAGGAGAAAGGCAAGATTCAGTTCTCCTTTTTTCCACGCTTCACTTATAAAAAGAGTCTTTCTCGCAACGAAGGCTCCTCGGAGACTTCCAGAGAAGAACTACTTGTCAACAAATCGGAAAACCACTCACAAAACAATTCCGACAGTAGATCCGGAAACATCCACGGAGACATTACCTTCACAGACCTGGGAGGCAAGAAAGGCAGGCTCATACACTTCAGCTTCAACGGAAGTTACTCCAATTCAGACGGAGTGAGCAACGAGCAGTCCGTACTCAAGACTGCTGCCGGTGAAGAAGAACGTACTATGCGTTACGACTCAAAGTCTTCCTCCCACGGTGCACTCGGCTTGATAAGATATACTGAACCGCTTTCCGCAAAACTTATCATGGCTGCAACCGCAAACCTCAGCCTGTCGGAATCAGAAAGTACCAGAGATGCATTTGATGCAGGCGGACTGAATAGCTACTATTCATCGGAGAGCAAGACTCACCACGTCAACCAGAAATATGATGTTACGGCCCAGTACAAATTCGCCAAGCAGAGTTGGATTACGCTGGGAGCCACTGCAAACGGAACTCTCAACGAGCTGGTTTCCAGATCTTACAACGTGAACGACACCACCGGCAAAGGAGAGTGGAACTGGTATGTAGCCCCTACCCTGAGGCTCCAGCTTTTAAAAGGACCGAACCGTTTCAACATCAACATTTCAGGCTCCAGCCAGAAACCTAACGGCAGCCGTATGCTTCCTGTCCTGAACATAAGCAACCTGTCCCGGCTGAGCCTTGGCAACATCTATCTGAGACAGTATTCATACACCAACTTCGGCATAAACTGGAACAGGAACGACCGCCAGAAGTTTACCAATCTCAGTCTTTACGTCAACGGCAGCTTAACCAACAGACCTATCAGCAATGCGCTATGGTATGATTCAGAAGGAGTGATGTATTCCATCCCGGTCAATTCCAAGAAGCCTTCCGTTTCAGGATTCATAATGGCTGGCTACACCACTCCGCTGGACTCCAAGAAGATATGGACCCTCTCTTTAGGCTTGACCCTCAATTACTCATCTTATACCAGTTATCAGTCGACCGGAACACTGCCGGCAATAGACAAAGATAACTTTGACTACGACGCGTTCATGGCTGATTTCTGGGGCGACAGCAAAGGCAACCGCTTCTATGACGGGCTGAGCGGATTCAAAGAAAGCACTACCAGAGAGTTTTCTCCTTATATCAACTCCAGCCTCAAATACAACCAAAAGAACTATTTCTTCATCTTGAGTGCTGGTGTAAACAAAGTTATATCGCGATACTCTTTGAACAAGAGCACGAACAGGAATACCACCAGCACCAGCATCAGCCTTGAAGGCTCATACACCACACCGCACCAATTTGAAATATCATCATTCTTTGGGTACCAATTTTACGACGGTTACGCAAAAGGCTATGACAAACCTCAATGGAATTGGCGCGTAGAAATCTCCAAAAATATTGGAGCCTTCAACCTGAGTGTAAAGGTCAACGACATATTCAATCAGAGACGCAACCTGTTCCACACAGTAACAGCCAATTACGAGGAAGATACCTACAGGATAAACTTGAGCCGCTACATACTCTTCGGCGTAAAGTGGAACTTCGGCAAGATGAATGCCATCAACAGCCAGAGAGCACAGAAAGCTGCCTGGACCATGTTTTAATTGTTATCTTTACGCCAATAAAGATAACAGCCCACTATGAAATCTTACAATTTTTCCTTGCTCCTGATTGTACTGTTGTCTTTAAGCACAATCGGGAATGCCCAGCAATTGACCTGGCCTGTTGCCGGAAAATCTGCCGGTGACGACATTATCTGCAAACCCCAGAGTTATGTCGGTAATGAACTTAGCTATGGAGAACTCTTCATTGGCGGCAAAGAGGGTGACGTAATAATCAGCCCTGCTGACGGAATCATTCAAAGCATCGGCATAGACTATATGGAGTCGCTGAGTTATTCCTGGGGCAAAAGCCTGAGCCCTGGAGAGACTTTTGACCAAAAAACAAAAAGCTTCGACTTTGGCAAAGGAACAAACAGGAAGTATTATTCAGGTACTATTACCATCCTGATGGCAGATGGAAGAAAGGTCCATATCTCGGGGATACTGGGCAACCGGGCTTTCAATACCGGACAAAAGATTTCCGCTGGAGACACTCTGGGAGTTATTGGCTATTCCTATAAGGCTATCCCGGAGCGCTCCATTATGCTCTCGATTTCAAACCGGGACAACAAATCTGTCGATCCGATGACTCCATTCGGACTTAAGACCACATTCGTAGAGGCCAAAGCCCTGTCGAGAGACAAAATGATGTCAGCGGAGAAGATTCGGGAAGATTTGGATGTACTAAAAGAGGCTATTTGCGAAATATACCCTTCCCTTGAGGAAAAAATTCCTGAAAAAGAGTTCAGGGCATTTGTAGACTCTGTAAAAATGTCCTTAACAGGCGAGATTGATCCTGCTTATGATTTCAGGATTGTTTTGCGCAAGATCCTCAACAAGGTTCCCGACAGTCATATCTATATGTATCCCGATCCTGTAAAGACTTCGCCAAGGGAGTCTTGGCTACCGGAAGCATATCTTGTTTACTGCGATGATACAGCCCGGGTATTGATGACACCTAAGGAGTATATGCCATTGAACGGCAAGGTTGTAACCAGCATAGACGGCGTTCCTGTCAGTGAGTATGCTAAAAAAGCCGATATGTTTATCAGCGGATACGACGGAAAGGTGGAAAGCGCCCTGCAGGAGCAGAAAGTGATGCTGGGAGGATACGGAGCTCTTGTCAATCCCGGCGCAAAGAAAGGATCTGCTCAGGAACTGACATTTTCAGACGGAACAAAGGCAACCGTTCCTTACTGCAATAATCCCAATATCATAGTCTTCAACGATAACGTAAACCGTATCAGACAATGGATGATGGCCAATATCTACAAAGGCGACAATAATGTCTTTGAAACCCGGAAACTAAATGACTCCACCTATTATCTAGGGCTGAAAACCTTTGAGATGCTTACTCAGCAGGTTGAAGCAGTACGTGATTTTCTTGACACGTGCAAAGCCGCCAATCTGATAGTGGATGTAAGGAATAACGGAGGCGGTCACAACGAAGTCCTGATGCAGTTGCTGTCTTATTTTGCCGAAAGCCCAATGAACCGACAGAAAGGCGGCTATAACCGCGTAAACAAGAAAGGCCAGTTCGCCACCTTAAAATACAGTCTGAACTATTCTCCCGATGCCGATGTTTTCCCTGAATATGAAGAGGGAGAAAACGGATATTACCTTAGAGATTCTCTCCAGACCTGCGCCGTCGTAATGCCTGATCCTAAAGTTCATTACAGCGGGAAAGTGTATGTCCTGACTAATTCATACTCCAAGTCTGCCGCAATGCTTTTCCCTGCCATTCTGGTTAGAAACAGGCGAGGTGTATGCGTCGGAAGGGAAACTGGCAGCACCTATCATAGCATGACAGCCCTCAAGTTCGCAGACATCCGCCTGCCTAACTCGCTCCAGACAATTCGTATTCCGCTGGTTCAGCTGGTATTCGACACCACAGTGTGCGACCGGCTGCCTAAGGGACGCGGACTCCTTCCCGATTATCCTGTTCCGTTGACATACAACGAAATATATGGAGGACAAGACGGAAATACAGACATAATTCTGCAATACACCTTGAGTCTGATTGCAGACAATAAGTATCTGACCCCTGAAGATCCGTTTGAGGAACTGGACAAGGAACAGTCAAAGAACAGTCTGGCCAAACCCTTCCTTATAGCATCTGCGGGCGTATTGGCTGTTATTCTTGCCGCTTTAGCGCTAAGGAAAAAGAAAGCCGTCAAAAGCTAGAGCTGCGGATGATCCGCCATCATCTTGTCTGCCCAGGCGCGGAAGTCGCTCCAGCGGTAGAAGTTGCCCTGGACTGGTGTCAGATATCCCAGGGTAGCATCGTTCTCGTTGAACACAACCTTGAACAGGATGTCGTTCTTCTTGTTCTTGTAGAATACGAACAAGACTGTGGCTCCCATAGGAATGTTATAGTTCTGGAACCAGTATTTGG
>CADAOA010000068.1 GCA_902789435.1 uncultured Bacteroidia bacterium
CCGGATTCGTCCATCCGGGACTTGAGATCCGCTGCAGGAAGGGCTCTCGGAGTGGATGCGTTTACATACAGGTAGTGCGCGTCTTTCGGCAGGAATCCAACTTCAGCGGCAAGGTCCTTGTCTTTCATCACTCCGAAAAACATAATTAGCCTGCCGTTATTATGCTCTTCATAGGTTCGCTCCACCTGAGGCATCAGGACCTTCATTCCGTGAGAATTGTGGCCGATATCGCAGATGACAAGAGGAGCGTCGCCGAGCTTCTCCCATCTGCCCCTCAGACCTGTTATATGAGCGGCGTTCTCTATGGCCTCCACCATATCGGCGAGGGTGCTTTCAGAGAGGTCTTTCTGGCTATCGTCCAGCATCTTGCGAAGGATGACCGCCAAGGCCGCGCAGACGGTCTTGATGTTCTTTTTCTGGCAGTCTCCCTTGAGGTCCATCCGGCCTGGATCCACGCTGGCAAGAAGGCAGGTGGCGAGGCTTAGAATGGATTTCAGAGCTTCTTCCCTTGCATCTGTCTCGCGATGGGAAAAACTGCGGAAAGCCCCGTCCGGGCTGAGATTGTAAGGATTGAGCTTCTCGGCGAAGTATATGTCTGTGCCGCAGTCAGATGCCTTGTCTATGAAGACTCTCTCCACACCGGAAGTTTCCCCGATTATGGCCGGGATGCCAGGCTTGATGATGCCGGCCTTTTCCGCTGCGATTTCCTCCAGGCTGTTGCCCAGATACTGCATGTGGTCGAAGCCGATGTTGGTTATGACGCTGGCCAAAGGACTGATGATGTTGGTGGAATCCAGCCTTCCGCCGAGTCCGCACTCTATGACGGCCACATCAACTTTACGGTATGAGAAGTAGCTGAAAGCCATTGCGGTAGTAATCTCGAAGAAAGAAGCATCGGTCTTCTCGAACAGATCCTTGTGGTCTTTGAGGAAGTTGAACACCCATTCCTTTTCCACCATCTGGCCGTCCACCTTGATCCTCTCCCTGAAATCCACCAGATGAGGCGAAGTGTAGAGGCCTACTTTCAGCTTGCCACTGTCTTTTGGAAACTGCATCAGCGCCGAGGCAATCATATGGCTGACAGAGCCTTTGCCGTTGGTTCCGGCAATGTGTACAGCCCGGAAGTCCCTGGACGGATGGCCCAGAGCCTCGTCCAGAGCCATCATATTGCCAAGGCCAGGCTTGAAAGCCCTGTCACCTACCACCTGGAAAGACGGAAACCTCTGGTAGATTTCCTCCAGCATCTGATTGTATTCTTTTTCAGTCATATCGGTGAGAATAACTAAACACATCCAAATTTAAACAATTTAGTCAAAAGCGGCCGAATATTTTTCAACACCCGTCGGTTGATAAATTAACCTTCCATGAAGGTTATCCGTATGTAGAACTAACAAGTTTTATGCGTAAATTCGCAAACTATGATTATTTTCTTCAAATCTAAAGCTGGCAGCATCGTTGCCGTAAAGAGTTCAAAGCAACTCTCTGACGATAATATCAATGCACTAAAATGGCTTCTGGGCGGAGCGTCTGTAGTAAAGGCAGACACCGTCAAGGGAAACTTTACCGGCCCTCGCAGGGAGATGATAACCCCTTGGAGCACAACCGCGGTGGAGATTACCCAGAACATGAACATCTCAGGCATAGAGAGGATGGAGGAATACTTCCCTACCCAATACGGGGAGGACAAATCCAGGCGGATTCCTGTATATGACAAGATGCTCCAGAGGCTCTACGACGGGCTGGACCAGGAGATATTCACGGTTAACAAGAAGCCTGACAAGGTGGTATACATCAAGAATCTGGCATCATACAACAAGAAAGAGGGACTGGCTCTGAGCACAGACGAGATCGAGTATCTGAACGGAATTGCCAAGAAGATCGGCCGTCCGCTCACAGACAGCGAGGTGTTCGGATTCAGCCAGGTGAACAGCGAGCACTGCCGCCACAAGATTTTCAACGGAACGTTCATCATAGACGGAAAACAGATGGAATCGTCTTTGTTCCAGATGATAAAGAAGACGTCTAAGACTAATCCTAACCTTATTATAAGCGCCTACAAAGACAACTGCGCCTTCCTCCAAGGGCCAAAGGTCAAGATGTTCTATCCGGAAAAGCCGGAAAAGCCGTCTTTCTTCAAGACCAAGGAGAGAGAGACAGTCATAAGCCTCAAGGCCGAAACTCACAACTTCCCGACCACCGTGGAGCCGTTCAACGGAGCGGCAACCGGAACCGGCGGAGAGATCAGAGACAGAATGGCTGGCGGCAAGGGCAGTTTCCCGATTGCCGGAACCGCTGTCTATATGACCAGCTATCCGAGGTTTGATGCCTCAAATGCCAAGCCTATCGAGAGGCCATGGCAGAAGGACAAGCCACGCAAATGGCTGTACCAGAGCCCAGAAGAGATACTGACAAAGGCATCCAACGGAGCCAGCGACTTTGGCAACAAGTTCGGCCAGACGATAATCTGCGGCTCCCTGCTCACCTTTGAGCATGCGGCAAAGCAGAAAGGAGTGGAGAAAGACAATCCTAAGTTCGGCTATGACAAAGTAATTATGCTGGCCGGCGGAGTGGGATTCGCAAAGAAAGCTGATGCTGCCAAGGAAGTTCCCCAGAAAGGCGACCGTCTGGTGCTGCTGGGCGGTGACAACTACCGCATCGGAATGGGAGGTGGGGCCGTAAGTTCAGTCAACACAGGACAGTACGGCAACGAGATTGAACTTAACGCCATCCAGAGAGCAAACGCCGAGATGCAGAAAAGAGACTATAACGCCATCCGTGCACTTAGCGAAATGGACAAGAACCCTATCATCTCCGTCCACGACCATGGAGCCGGCGGCCATCTGAACTGCCTTTCCGAACTTGTGGAAGAGACTGGAGGCAAGGTGGATATAAGCAAACTCCCTGTCGGCGACCCTACCCTCAGCCTGAAAGAAATCATCGGCAACGAGAGCCAGGAGAGAATGGGCCTGGCACTCAAGGAAAAAGACGTGGCCCTGCTTAAGACAATCGCCGAGAGAGAAAGAGCTCCGTTCTATGAAATCGGCGAGGTAACTGAAGACCACAGGTTCGTCCTCCGCGACGAAAAGAAGGGAGAAAGTGCCATAGACCTGGAAATGAAGGATATGTTCGGCAGCGCCCCTAAGACCTATATGAAGGGAGAAACTGCCGAGTACAAGTTCAATCCGCTGAAATTCAGCACAGACAAGTTCACCGATTATCTGAATCAGGTGCTCCGCCTGGAAAGCGTGGCCTGCAAGGACTGGCTCACCGACAAGGTTGACCGCTCTGTTACCGGACTGATCGCTCTCCAGCAATGCTGCGGAGAAATCCAGCTTCCACTTAATAACCTGGCGGTTACAGCCATCGGATATGACAACAAGGAAGGAATCGCCACATCGCTGGGCCACGCACCTGTAGCCGGACTTATAGATTCCGCCGCAGGCAGCCGACTGGCAATCGCCGAGGCCCTGACAAACATAGTATGGGCACCGCTCAAAGACGGTCTGAAGGGTGTTTCCCTGTCCGCAAACTGGATGTGGCCTAGCCGCAATCCGGGCGAGGACGCAAGGCTCTACAAAGCAGTTAAGGCAGTCAGCGACTTTGCCATTGAGCTGGGAATCAACGTTCCTACCGGCAAAGACTCGATGAGCATGACACAGACCTATCCGGACGGCGAGAAAGTCCTGGCTCCAGGAACGGTTATCATTTCAGCGGCTGCGCCTGTTGAAGACGTGAACAACACCGTTTCCCCTGTCCTGAAACCTGTAGAAAAGAGTTCAATCGTGTTCATTCCTTTCAGCCAGAGTTCTCCTGAACTTGGCGGAAGCGCTTTCGCCCAGGTTCTCGGACAGATCGGCGACAAGGCTCCGGATGTTGATGACTCAGGATATTTCAGCCTGTGTTTCAACGCCGTACAGAAACTTGTAAAGGAGAAACTCATACTTTCCGGCCACGATATCGGATTTGGCGGATTGATCACTTCCCTTCTTGAAATGTGCTTTGCTAACCGCGCCGGCGGAATCGACATCAAGGGCATAAGCCTCCCTATGACAGAATTCTTCTTCAGCGAAAGGCCGGGAGTCCTGCTCCAGGTTGCAGACAGCAAACTCAAGGCAGTTGACAGGATCCTTGCCTCTTTCGCCGACGAAAAGCATCCTGAAGGAGTCCAGATGATGGCCATAGGGCGCATCTCTCCTAAGAGACGAATCAATATACTGAATACCATAAAGATAGATATAGACAAGGCAAGAGACGTATGGTACTCTACTTCGTATCAGATGGAACTCCGCCAGACAAACGCCAGGAGCGCCCGCCAGAGAGCCGCCAACTTCAAGAAGCAGCCTCTGGAGTTCAAGTTCCCGAAGGGATTCGGCGGAAAAGCCCCTGCAGCCATAACTGAAGCCGAAAGGAAGAAGGCTCCTGTAGCCGCAATCATCCGCGAAAAAGGCAGCAACGGAGACCGCGAGATGGCCTGGTGCCTGTATATGGCGGGATTCAGGGTTAAGGATGTCCACATGACAGACCTTACCAGCGGAAGGGAAAACCTCAAAGACGTGCAGATGATTGTCTTTGTGGGCGGATTCTCCAACGCAGACACCCTGGGCAGCGCCAAGGGATGGGCAGGCGCCTTCCTCTATAACGAGAAGGCCAACAAAGCTCTCAACGACTTCTACGCCAGGAAAGACACCCTCTCTCTTGGCATCTGCAACGGCTGCCAGCTGATGGCGGAACTGGGGCTCATCACTCCTGAAAAGAGAGAAAAATCGCCGAAACTTCTTCACAATATCTCCCACAAGTTCGAGAGCGGATTCGTGGGCGTGGAGGTTCCAAAGAGCAGTTCAATCCTGCTCAAGGGCCTGCAGGGAAGCCGCCTGGGCATCTGGGTGGCTCACGGAGAGGGAAGGTTCGGCTTCCCTGAGGGCAACCTGAAGGCAAACGGCAAGATCACTTCGGACGGCAAGACTCCGGATATGGAGGTTGCCCTGCGCTACTGCTACGAGGCCTATCCGGCAAATCCTAACGGCTCACCGTTCCGCATTGCGGGAGTCTGCTCCCCGGACGGAAGGCACCTGGCTATGATGCCGCATCCTGAAAGAGGCCTAAGGCCTTGGAACTGGGCTTATTACCCTACTGCCCGCAGAGACCGTGACACTGTAACCCCGTGGATTGAGATGTTCACCGCAGGAGTCAAATGGTGCCAGGAAAACAAACTGAAATAACTGCGGAACGGTAATTGAAGCAAAAACAATCGCTGAGAATAATAAAGACAACAGATATGAAAGAGACAAAGACGGACAGGAGAAAATCAGCTCCAAAAAGTTCAAGAACAAAGACCAAGAAACTAGCCAGCCTGGAACAGGTGATTAAGGTCAAGACACGCAAGCCAAAGATCTTTGTACTGGATACCAATGTACTGCTTCACGACTGGAGATGCATCTTCAAGTTCCAGGAGAACGATCTGGTTATCCCACTGGCAGTTATCGAGGAACTGGACAAGTTCAAGAAAGGAGACGGAACCATCAACTACAACGCCCGCGAATTTGTCCGCAAGGCAGACGAGATTTCCGAACTCAGGCTCTACGATCCTGAGAAAGGTTATCCTCTGGGAGTGGGACTGGGCACAATCAAGGTGTCTTTGAACCGTCCATTCCCGCCTGATCTTGCCGACTGTTTCACCAACGACGTGCCAGACCACAGGATACTGGCAACCGCAATCTGGTACAAGAACCAGTATCCGGACCGCACGGTCTGCCTGGTCACCAAGGACGTGAACCTCAGACTCAAGGCCAAGGCTCTTGGAATGTTCACCCAGGACTACCTTAATGACCATATCAAGGAAGAGAAGTTTACCCAGGACTATGACCGCGTAATCCAGCTGGCCAATGTCTCCCAGAAAGCCATCAACACCCTGATGGACGGCCTCGGAGTAGACTACAAAGATCTGAAGATAAAGACAAAGCCGGCTTTCAACCAGCTCTATAGAATACCTACCAAACACACAGATGTAGATACCAACGAGGGAGAGGACGAATATCTCAAGATGGGATGGGACGACCGCGACCCTATCCGTGACAACATCATCCTGGCCCGCTTTGACGCCCGCACAGGCAAGGTCATCAGGGTACTTCCTCAGACCCAGTACGGAGTATCGCCGAGAAACGAGGAGCAGGTGTTCGCTATGGATGCCGTGATGAACAAAGAGGTTGAGCTTGTGTCACTTACCGGAACGGCCGGTACCGGAAAGACTCTGATTGCAGTAGCCGGAGCCCTGGCCCAGGCAGACCAGTACGAGCAGATTCTGGTGGCAAGGCCTGTCATTACCCTCCAGAACGAGGAGATGGGCTTCCTCCCTGGAGACGTGCAGGAGAAACTCGCCCCGTTCATGCAGCCTCTGTATGACAACATCGCCGTCATCAAGAAGAACTTCGGCCCTTCCGCCAAGGAGAACATCAAGATCGAAGAGATGCTCAGAACCAAGAAACTGGAAATAGCCCCTCTCGCATATATCAGGGGCAGAAGCCTCCAGAAGACTTATTTCATCATCGATGAGGCACAGAACCTCACCCCACACGAAGTGAAGACCATCATCACCCGTGCTGGAGAAGGCACCAAGATAGTCTTCACGGGCGATGTCCAGCAGATCGACCAGCCTTACCTTGACAAGTACTCCAACGGCCTTACCCACATCAGCGACAAGCTCTA
>CADAOA010000069.1 GCA_902789435.1 uncultured Bacteroidia bacterium
CTTCTCGCTGGCGTTGATTTTTTTCTGCATCGCGTCCGCAATAAGCGGGTTCTTGTGCAGATAGTTGTCAAGCTCGGAAGCCAGGAAATTCATTATGAAAGTCTTGATAGGGATTCCGCCTCTTTCCTCGGTATCCGTAAGACGGGAGTTGAGGAAGGTTTTGGTTTGGTTTGCAAATCCCGGTTCTCCGACTCTTATGGCTATGGCTGCAACTATGCCTTCCCTTACGTCCTTAGGGTCATAGTCTTTCTTGAAGAAGTCCTTTACGGTCTTTCCCACAGCCTCCCTGAAAGCGCTCAGATGTGTTCCTCCGTGATAGGTGTTCTGGCCGTTAACGAATGAATAGATGTCTTCACCTCCCTCGCTTCCGTGGGTTATGACCACTTCTATATCGTGACCTTTCAGGTGGATAGGGGAATATAGCGGAGCCTCCGTCATATTGTCGTTGATAAGGTCCAGAAGACCGTTCTTGCTGCAGTAGGTGGTCTTGTTGAAATGGATGGTCAGCCCGGTGTTCAAGTAAGCGTAGTTCTTGAGCATGCTGTCTATGTATTCCAGTTTGTAGGAATAATTCTCGTACAGCTTAGGGTCTGCAGTGTATCTGATCAGGGTTCCGTTCTTTTCGTCACAGTTGGAGAGATTTCCCTCCTTCTTGAGTTCTCCTTCCTCAAAATATGCCCACTTGCTCTTTCCGTCTCTCCAGCTCTGGGCGTAGAATTTAGTGGAGGTGGCGTTCACAGCCTTGGCTCCCACACCGTTAAGTCCCACGGACTTTCCATAGGCGTCCGAACCGTATTTTCCGCTGGTGTTTATCTGTCCCACGGAAACCACGAGGCTGTCCAGAGGAATACCTCGGCCATAGTCCCTGACGGTAACTTCCTTGGTCTCTTCATCAAGGGTAATGTCAATACTCTTTCCGAAGCCCATGTTGAACTCGTCTATGGCGTTATCTACGATCTCCTTGAAAAGCACATAGATACCGTCATCCTTCTCGCTGCCGTCTCCCAGCTTTCCCAGGTACATTCCCGGTCTCTTCCTCAGATGCTCGTGCCAATCCCAGTGCTGGATGTCCTCACTTCCGTATCCCTTGATATTCTTCTCTTCTTTACTCATCGATGATAAATAATATTTTATTCCTGTTTCATTTTGGCAAGGGCCGCATTGAGATTCCTCAGCGCCGCTGCCGGGTCGTTGTAGATAAGCGGTCCGGTTGCGCAGCCGCTCTCGCAGGCCATCACTTCCAGGAATGGTGAAGGGGCCTTGGCGGTTTTGGCTATGCCTCTCAGCAAGGCTATGTTCTTCTTGTCCAGATTGGCTATGGCCGTTGCCTTGAGTTGCTCATCCTTGAGGATGTATTTTACGGCTCCGATCACGCCGCCGCTCTGTGCGAATCCGTGAGCGGCCTTGTAACTCTGGACTTCCGGCACAAATGACGGAATGGTCTCAAAATCAATATGAAGCCCTGCAAATACACTGCCTATTTCCTCGAAGGTGATAGCAATGTCGGTAGCAGGATTGTCCCTTACTTCCTTCTTCTTTGCAAGGCAAGGGCCAATGAATACAACCTTTGCTTCCGGATATTTCTTCTTTGCGATCTTGGCCGTGTAATACATCGGGGAACCGGTAGAAGAAACATATTGTGCTATATCCGGTATGTGCTTTCTGACAAGTTCAATCCAGGAAGGGCAGCAGCTGGTTGTCATGAAAGGCTGGCCCTCGGCGATTTTCTCCTGAAGCTCTGCCGCTTCCGTGGAAGTGGTTTCCATAGCACCCTGTGCAACTTCAATCACATCCTTGAAGCCCAGGGACTTGATTGCTCCATATACCTTTTCGGTCGGGATGCCCTGGAACTGGGACAAAATGGCTGGGGCTACGATTGCCACCATTTCCTGCCCATCTTTCAGCCCCTGGAGCACGTCAAAAATCTGACTGACCTCGAAGATAGCTCCGAACGGACAGGCGTTCAAGCATTTTCCGCAGTATATACATTTGCTTTCATCAATGTGCTCAATGCCGTTTTCGTCCTTGGATATGGCTTTCAGGGGGCAGGCGTCCTCACAAGGAACCGGTATATACACGATTGCGTGATAAGGGCAGCTCTGCTGGCACTTTCCGCAGCTGATGCAAAGGTCGTGGTCTATCTCGGCCTGTCCCTGCTTGTTGAAGAAAATAGCCTCTTTCGGGCAGTTCATATAGCAGGTCCTGGCTACGCATCCGCGGCACAGGTTGGTGACCTCGTAATTTGTCTTCACGCAAGAAGAGCAAGCCTCGTCAATGACGCACATAAGGTTTGGCTTGCGGTTCGGATCCTTCCTGTTCAGGGCCTCCTTGGCATAGTGGGAAAGAGGAGTCAGTTCATCTTCCTCATCATACATATCGAACCCCATCAGAGGGAAACTCTTGTATTTCGAGACAGCCCTTTCCTTGTGGAAGCAGCATCTTCCGAGCACTTTCTGGCCTCTTTTGGGGCTTAGGTTAATCGGAAGCCTGTCTATCTCCTCCACCAGCCGGTCAGCCTTCCACAATTCCACCAACTTTGCCAGAAGTGCCTGGCGAACGATCATCACATTATTAGCAAATGCCATAACTATCTAAATCTATATGTGTTCGTTAAGGGGTCATTACTGCATTCCATACGGCGGTGCGGAGAGTGCCTCTTGCGTCATCCTGGTCATATTCCCAGTACATCAGTCCAAGCATTCCTTTCTGGCGTATCCAGGATCCTTTTGCGGCTATGCTCCTCGGGTTGTCATATCCCATATAGAAAACCCCCTGCATCGTTTCAACATAAGGGCAACTGGCCGTAGCGTCCCACTTGTTCCTCCTGTATTTCTTAGGGTCGAGATTTAGGATGCTCTTGTATGAGACTGCTGTAGGTGATGTGCTGAATGAATGGCGGCCGTAGAATGGAACTCCGAGAACGAGCTTGTTAGGCTTCACGCCGGCATTCAGGTAGGAGTTCACAGCGCGGTTACAGTCTCTGTAGGCCCTTGTGTCTGACAGTGCCGAGTGGTGATGCGGAGCTTCGTCGAAGTCGTAGGCCATGATATTCACATAGTCAACATACTGGTCCATGCCTTTGATGTCGACATATCTGTAACCGCCTCCGGAAACGGTCTGCTTGTCAAAGCAGTAGCCTGCGTAAGATATTTCATATTTGTCTCCCAGGGTTTCCCTTAGTTGCTTGACGAGCTTGACGTAGTTTTCCGTATCACAGGTTACGTCGCAGGCGGCACCGCTCCAGCTCAGTCCAGGGAATTCCCAGTCCAGGTCTATACCGTCAATGCCGTAATCCTGGAGGAACTTGAGGCAGTCATCGGCGAACCTCTTCATGTTGTCCTCGCTTTTGCACAAAGCGGAAAAACTTCCACCCTGCCTGTTGTCGGAATTGGTGACTCCGTGTGTGAAACTCAGGCATATCTTGAGGTTAGGGTAGAGCTTTTTCAGGTTGACGATGTTCTGGAATCTTGCCTTGTTTCCCTGAAGGTCAAACTTCTTGTAGATTCCGTCCACCATATAAAGTTCTGCAAACGCATAGTTGATATGGGTTATCACGCTTGCGTCAGGTATCAGGCTTCCGTAATAGGTGACATAGGCGGTTACATGCCTGCCATCGTCTATCCTGGCATTCGGAGCGACTGAAGGTTCATTGATAGGAGGGTCAACCTCTTCAACCGGTTTCACTGGCTCTGGATCCAGCGGTTTCTCACTTTCACTTCCTCCACCGCCTCCACCGCAGGCTGTCGTGAACAATGCAATAACTGAAGCAAATGCCCAAAATCTGAACTTTTTCATGTCTGAATATTTTATGATATCTGCCAAAAATAGCAATTATTCCGCAAATAATAAAATCAAAGATTTTATCTGAACACGAAATACACCGCTCCGATAAGCAGGAAGAATGCAATCAGATGATTGTAGTTGAAAGTCTGGGTCTTGAAAAATATCAGCGAGAATATCACGAATATCATAATTGTCACCACTTCCTGGATAACCTTCAGCTGGACAAGGGAGAACGGTCCTCCAAGGTCCTTGAATCCGATTCTGTTGGCCGGTATCATAAAGCAGTACTCGAAGAACGCGATGCACCAGCTGATCAGGATGATGCCGAAAAGCCCCCACTTAGGAAGTAGAGTGTTGGTCTTGAATTTAAGCTGGCCGTACCAGGCCAAAGTCATGAAGCTGTTGGAAACAATCAACAGCAGTATGGTAAGCAATCCTCTGCCCATTTTCTGTCTGATTTAAAAACGGGCGCAAATATATTAAAGAATCAGTTACGATGTCTTCCTAAGGAGTCATAACAGCGTTCCATACGGCAGTCCTCAGAGTGCCCTTGTCGTCATCTTCGTCATATGACCAGTACATAAGGCCCAGAAGACCTTTCTTGCGGATCCAGTCTCCTTTAATAGCAATGCTCTTAGGGTTGTCGTATCCCATAAAATACACTCCCTGCATAGTTTCTACATAGGCACAGTTTGCAGTAACATCCCACTTGTTTCTCCTGTACTTCTTGGGATCCATTTTAATGATGTTCTTGTAAGAAACTGAAGTCGGGGATGTGCTGAAGGAGTGTCTTCCGTAGAATGGAATTCCCAGAACTATCTTCTTTGGCGAAACTCCTGCCTTGAGGTAGGCGTTCAGGGCACGGTTGCAGTCGCTGTAAGCTCTTGAGTCAGACAGGGCTGACTGGTGATGAGGGGCCTCGTCAAGGTCGTAAGTCATTACGTTGACGTAGTCCACATAAGGGTCCATTGCCGCAATGTCGTTGAAAATGTATCCGCCGTTGGAAGGATACTTGTCCATGCAGTAACCGCAGTATGAAATGGTGTATTTGTTTCCAAGCACCTCCCTTAACTTCTTGACAAGCTTAACGTAGTTGTCTGTGTCGCAAGTTTTATCGCTGGCCGCTCCGCTCCAGCTCAGGCCCGGGAATTCCCAGTCCAGGTCAATTCCGTCGAGATTGTAATCCTGCAGGAATTGCAGGCAGTCATCGGCGAACTTCTGCATATTCTCCTCGCTCTTGCACAGCGCTGAGAAGCTTCCCCCCTGCCTGTTGTCCGAATTCTCCACAACGTGGGCGAAACAAATGATTATTTTTAGATTAGGGTAGGTCTTTTTCAAATCCGCTATGTTCTGGAACCTCTTCTTGCTTCCCGAAAGGTCGAATTTCTTGTAAACTCCGTCAACCATATAAAGTTCGGCAAAGGCGTAGTTGATGTGAGTTACAACACTGGCGTCCGGAATAAGGCTCCCGTACCATGTTACGTAAGCGGTTACATGCCTTCCGTCCTCAATACGGGCTTTAGGAGCCACGATGGGCTCGTTGATAGGAGGGTCAACCTCTTCAACAGGTTTTACCGGATCCGGATCCAGAGGTTTCTCTTCTCCTTTGTTTCCACTTCCGCCGCCGCAGGAAGTCAAAGCAAGACAAGCAGCAGCCAGTGCTGGCAAAAATCTGAATATATTCATAAATCAAAAACAGTTGCTATGTTAACCCTGTCCCTGGCTCTTTGGCCTCTGGCCTTTGACGGCAGGGGAAATGTTCAGTTCGCGGCTGTAGGTGAAAGATGTCCTGTCTGTAATAATGATCTTTCCCTCAGCGATGTACATAGTGAGGAACTTACGCGTGTATTCCTTTGTCCCGCCGTCAGAGGTAAGTTCCGGAAGATGCGGGCCGTTGTCTTCCAGAAGGGCGTCTCTGACCTGGTCCGGAATCTCCAGGATGAACCTCACCCTTCCGTTCTGGTCGCAGACCTGGATGCCGATATCGGTGAGGACAAAAAGGTTGCCCTTCGAGTCGAAAACCATAGGGCCTTTGGAAACGAGGGTGTTGCCGTAGGAGTGGAGCCAGTAGAACCTCTGTTCTTCTACAAGCGGGCTGCGCTCTCCTGTTATTGCCTGCCAGAGGCAGCTGGTCTCCGCCTCGTTCCAGAAGAAACTCTTTTCCAGGGCAGTGAAGCTGCCGTCAGGATAATCTGCACAGTAATATGAGCGGGCGCTCGAGTGGCTTCTTCCGTTGCCCTTTGCCATATTTTCTATCGTAAACACGTCAGGATTAGTCCTGTCTATCTGGTTTTCCTTGACCCACTGGTCCTGGCCGCTGACAGAAAGAGGCTTGAAAGGAGTCTTTTCCCCATCGCGATAAAGATACTTGTTCAGGAAATCGTTCTGGGTGATTCCGGCCTTGACGGGTTCAGGATAACCTCCCCAGAGCCAGATCATAACCTCCTCGAAGATTACGGCTGCGCGGTTTCCGGAATGCTTTTCGTCCGACCAGTCGTACTTGGTGTCGTAGCCTGCAAAATCCAGGGCCGTGGACAGCATCTGGTTGGCTTCATACCAGTGTCCGAAGGTGGCGTTCCACACGTCCTGGCTTCCGTCCTGAAGGCAGATCCTCAGTGGCTTCGGCTCGCATTTGCGCACAAACACCTG
>CADAOA010000070.1 GCA_902789435.1 uncultured Bacteroidia bacterium
CATTCCTTCTTGCAGCCTGCGGCAAGCATCTTCCTTATAGAGTCATCCTTGTCTGTGCCGTTTATTAGACCGGTCAATCCATTTGGCTGCGTCTGTCCAAGGGCAACTACCTTAAGTCCTTTGGAATTGATATCCTCGGCGATTGAGGTCAACTGCCTGACGGCGTGAGTGGTAGGTTCATCCTTATAACCAAGGCAGCAGACCAGGAAATATCCCCTTCCGGTCTGGCTGAGGATGGAGACTTCCTTGCCGTCCCTGAGGAACTTCTTCTCGGGATCCATCGAGCCGATGACAGAAACCTTGTTGTCGGACTGCCTGAAAACAACGGCTGTTTCGGTTGTCTTGTTCTCCTCAATCGGGAAGAACTCTATATGTGTCAGGACGCTTCCGTCCGCCATCCGGTTGCCGGTTGTCAGCATATAATATCCGCAGTCCAGAGCATAAGACGGTGTGAACATCTTGCTGAAAGGAATGTCAATGTTCTCGTCCAGAGCCAGTTGCACGGCCTTGCTGCCGTCAACCTTCGATATGGAGAAATGCCTGTAGTAGAGTGGATCGGACTTGTCGTTTTTCTGAACTGCAAGGGCTCCCTGTGGGGCCTTCACTCCGGTATGGAGGTCTATCCATTCCTCCCCTTCCTTGTACTGCGCCTTGCCGGTAGCCTCGTCTATCCTGGCCTCGAATCCCTTGGTCCTGCACAGGGCAACAAAGAAAATGTCCTTTGAAAGAGGGTCTGCCAGACGGCTTCTCCAGACAAAAACCGGAGGTATCCTGAGCCGCTGCGGATTATCCGTGCTGTCCACGGCAATATTCCCGTCAACCCATTTGGCTATCTCTGAAGGAGACTGGAATTCAAGCCCCTGGCCGATTTCAGCAAAGAACGGATAAAGGAATTCCATCTCGATTCTCGGACAATGGACATACTTGTTAAACGGCTCCTCAGCGTGCCCTAAGGCATCGGTGAGAACATCCAAAGTAACGTCATTCATGTCTTTGGCTGACAGAGACTGCATAATGCCGGAGTAAAGCGGAATGCGTGCGCTACTGTCAGCAAGTTCCCAGAAAGAGTATATCACAGCCTGGTTTCCCTTAGGCCTTGCATCACGCATCTGGTTCTCTTTTTCAAACCTTGCCTTGTTCTCGGCGATTTCTTCTTCGGTCGCGGAGGATGGAATTGGGTTCTCGGCAGGAGGAACTATATCAAAATCAAAGGAATACCTTTGGCCTGAAATCTTGTCCAGGGCAATCTCGATGCTGTCACTCAATGTCTTCCCTATGCCGAAACGGTCGCCCTTGGAAGCCATTACCAGCATATCCCCTTTCCCGGTGGTAAGTGATGACTGCCCCTTCTGGTCTGTCCTATATGTGGCAACTGTGTAGAATTCTGCATAGTTGTAGATCTTGAAAGATACCTCAGCACCTTCAACCGGCTTTCCGGATTCATCCACTACGGTTACAACTCTCTTTGCAACAGGGACATAATTGGCAGTTACATTGATTTCCGTATAGGCAGGAGTCTTCTGGATAACCTCCTCCGGACCGTCGTAATCTTTCCCGAACACCTTGGTATGCAGGAGCATAGCCCTTGAAACCGGAGCGTTGAACCAAGCCATGTCCAGCTTAGGTTCAGGTTCGCAGGCTCCTATGAAATGCCACTTGCCGTCATCCGAGATGGCTTCCACCCAGGCGTGGTTGTCATCCGTGTGAGCCCACCTCGGGGTATAGACCTGGCGGGCCGGGATTCCTACTGCCCTCAGGGCGGAAACAGTAAGCACGGATTCCTCTCCGCATCTTCCAAGGCCCTTGCGGATTGTGGCCAGCGGAGACGAAGTCCTGGCATCAGACGGAGCGTATGTCGCCATCTCGTGGCACCAATGGTTTATTTCCAGTATGGCCTGCTCCATTGTCATTCCCTGAACCCTAGCGCAAAGGCTGTCAGCCCACACGGTGCGGAAATCGTCCAGATTCTCGTTGTTGACTCTCAGTGGAAGAACAAAGTATTTGAAGTCTCTTTCTGAGATCTTCCAGCCCATCTTCTTTCTCACCTCCAAGGTCTTTGATACATTATCCTTCCAGAACTGCTCCGGGTATATAACCTTGTCTGCACTGCTCATGTTATCGAGAAGAAAAGCAGTGTAACTCTCGACATTTCCTCTCTTGCCGCAGGCAAAAAGGGCAAGGGTCACGGAAACTATGGCCAATATCTTTTTCATACTTAAAACTTTAATGCAACAGGTTCTTGCGAAAGGCCTTTCGGCAACTTTACGGTAACCTTCCCGTCTTTGATAACAGGCTTTACCGTTTTCCCATTGTTGAGGACTGTTACCTTTCCCTTAGGAATATTTCCGCTCCAGGAAATCTCTGAAGGAAGCTCCTTTCCGTCCTCGAGGGCATAGACAGCATAAACGGTCTTGCCGTCTTTTGACTGGGTAAACCAGAGGTTTCCTTCATTGTAATGCTCAGCAATGCGGGTGGAATAGATCGCCTCTCCGCAACGGTTGAGCCAGTCCCCTATTTCGTCAAGTATCGCGATGGCCTTGTCTTCTATAAGGCCTTCCGGAGTGGGGCCGACTCCCAGGACCAGGCATCCGCCCTTTGCCACGATTTCTGCGAGAATGCCGATAACTTTCCTTGATGACTTGAAGTTTCCGTCAGGAACCCATCCCCAGCTGTCTGTCAGGGTGATGCAGGATTCCCAAGGATGGTTTATCTGAGTTTTCGGGATTGACTGTTCCGGAGTCTGGTAGTTCTCGTTCGGGCCTTTTATGGTGCGGTCTACGCATATAAGGCCTGGGCTGACTTTCCTGGCGTCCGGCAGTATCTCGTTGATACCCACTGCATCTCCTGTAATCCAGCCTCCGTCCAGCCAGAGGATGTCCAGTTTGCCGTACCTGCCGCCGGTAAGTTCTTTAAGCTGGTTTTTAGTGTATTCCACATAACTCTGCCACCAGTCCGGATGCTTTTTGATGTCATAGTTCGGATGGCGGTCAGGTGTGGCGTAGTAAGGGT
Source organism: uncultured Bacteroidia bacterium (assembly GCA_902789435.1). Classification (GTDB taxonomy): domain Bacteria; phylum Bacteroidota; class Bacteroidia; order Bacteroidales; family UBA932; genus Egerieousia. The sequence continues at coordinate 3,010 of CADAOA010000070.1, forward strand.
TCCAGAAACCATTGTGGTGCCAGTCCGGCTTGGAGAAATAAGCCCCTGTCATAAAACCCTTAGAGCGGAAGGCGTCAAAGACATATTTTGCAACATCCTTCTTGGGATTATCCTTGAAAGGTCCGTGAGCAATGCCGTAATCTGAATACTCAGAATCGAACATGCAGAAGCCGTCGTGGTGCTTGGTGGTGAAGATCATATACCTCATGCCGGCGCGGGAGAACACCTCGGCCCACTGCTCAGGGTTGAACTTGGTGGGATTGAATTCATCGCTGAGCCCCCAGTACCACTTCTTGTAGCCTTCATACTCGCTTCCTTCCGGCCTTCTGATCCAGTCTTCATTGCAGATGCTCCAGCTTTCTATGATTCCCGGCACGGAGTAAATGCCCCAGTGCATCAGGACTCCGAACTTCAGGTCCTGCCACCGGTCCAGTTTCTCGAGCACAGCCCTGTCAGACGGCCATTGGTAGCCGTCAGAAGGTTTCAGCACATCTTCCCTGTCCTGGGCAGAAATGCTGCTAAAAATTGAAACGACAAATAATAAAAGAAGCGCTTTCCTGATTTTCATGCTGCTAAATTAGGAAATTTCCAGCTTCAGACCCTTGCAAAGCAGAAGGAGTTTGTCTATTGTGGACAGATACTCTTTTTGCTTTACGTGGAGCTGGAAAGTAGCAACATTGTCAGCTACGGTAAGGAGCTGGATATCCGCTCCCATATCCTTGATGGACTTGATTATTCCGGAGAGTTGCTCACTTGTCGGGGATGTGATGTTGATCGTAAGAGCTTTCTCTCCGAACCTGTGTGTAATGAAATGCATTGCTTCAAGACAAATAATGGTGAACAAAGCAGCTGCTATCGCCAGTGAATACATCTCGGCTCCACAGGTAAGGCCTATGGCTGCAGCTACCCAGAGACCGGCCGCGGTTGTTACACCGCGGACCACATTTCTCTGGAAGATAATGACTCCGGCACCTATGAAACCGATTCCTGAAACTACCTGAGCTGCCACTCGGGCTTCATCGTGCTGGCCCTTGAAAGCGAATTGGGAGACTATCATGAACAAGGCGCTGCCCAATGCCACTACGAAGTGCGTGCGCAAGCCGGCCTCCTTAGCTCTCATCTCTCTTTCAAATCCAATTAGACCTCCTAGAAGTCCCGCGATGAAAATTCTCAGTATATAATTCCACTCGATTGTCATAATACCTTTGTATTTAATAATTTAAAATAATCCCGGGGTATAGCCGTACCAATGAAGGACGGTCTGGCCCCAGAGAAGGATCATCAGCCAGCTGATGAACATCATCACGATGCCATACTTGAAAGTGTCGCTCCAGCTGTACTGGTTGGTCGTGTAGAGCAGTGCCGCCGGCTTGCTGTTGAAAGGAAGCACGTAAACATGTCCTACCAGCATCGCGATCGGGAACGCCAGGCTCATTATCGGATAGCCGAAACTCTGTGCCACGCCAATTGCAATAGGAACAAAAATCAGCGTCTGCATGGTCTTGCTCTGGAAAATCAGGGCGCTAAGCAGCATCGTGCTCGTAAGTATCATATACAAAGCCCAGTATGGGGTCTGTGCTGTGATACCCAAAGATGCGAATGCAGCATTGACGGCTGTTCCAGGAAGACCTGTGGCATCCAGACCGGCACCCAGAGTGTAGGCTCCGGCCGAGAACAGGAGCAGATGCCAAGGGATATCGACTTCGTTCCACTTGACCACTCCGATCTTTGGCATCAGAGCCACAACGGCGCCGATGAAAGCCACGGCTGTCTGGTTGATTCCGTGCTGCTTGTCCGTAGCCCAAAGTATGAGCACGCACAGGAAGATGGCAATTGCCTTGTATTCCTCGCCTTTCATCTTGCCCATAGCCTTGAGTTCTTCCCTCAGCCTATCCATACCTCCCGGAATCTGAGGTTTGGTCTCTTCCTTCTTCATCGGGAAGATTACCCTGGTGCCCACGAACCATCCGATGAGGATGAGTATGACGCTCATCGGGAAGGCTGCCTTGAACCAGTCCTGATAACTGAATGAACCTATGCCCATCGCTCCGGCAATAAGGCTTCCTGCAAGCAGGGTGGCGCCGGAACCGGTAAGGAAGGCATTGGCTCCCAGATTAATCTGGAAAAGGTTCTGGAGCATCAGGTTTCGGCCGAAGTTATTGCGGTTTGCTCCGCCGGTCGCTCCATAGATGGCGCAAATCACCATCATGATAGGAAGCAGGATAGCGGCCTTTGCCGTAGTGGCCGAAATGAATGCGGAAAGCACAAGGTTTATTATGATGAAGCTGAAAATCACTCCACCTGCACTCTTGCCGAACTTCAGCACGAACCAGAGCGCAAAACGTTTGGCCGCCTGTGTCTTCACAAGCATGGAGGCAAGCACGAACGAGAGAATGTTCAGCCACATCACAGGATGTCCGAGCTGGGCGTATGCCGTCTTGTCGGTTGTGATGTTGGTCAATACTATCGCCAGTATCACTATCAGCGATGTCAGATAATTAGGAATAGCTTCCGTTATCCACAGCACGATAGCAGCCGCGAATATGGCCAGCATCGCATAGTTCGCCCGGATGAAGTCACCCACTCCGAGCTCTCCCAGCCTCTTGGACGCAGCACCTGTAAGTGAATCAGTGTCAAGATTGTCCAGGAAAGGAATCTTGACCACATAGTACAAAAGAATGAACACCAAGATAGCGAGAGGGCCGCCGAAGCGCTGCATAGTCCGCTCGAAGCCGGATTTCTGCATCTTCGGCAGCTTCTCGATCTTGTAGTTGTTCATGTCTAGAACATCCATCACTTCCAGTTCTTGTACGGATTCTTCATCAACATGGAGTTGTAGTACTTGACGTCTCCGGTGACCTCTTCACCCAGCCACTCAGGCTTGTCAAAAGCCTCGCTCTCGCTTCCAAGCTCAACCTCGGCAACGGTGAGTCCATCGTTGTCTCCGTAGAACTCGTCAACCTCGAAAGTGTGCTCTCCAGCCTTGACCAGATAGCGGGTCTTGTCGATTACGCCAGGCTCGCAGATCTTCAGAAGATCCTGAACCTCGGCAACAGGAATCTCCTTCTCCCACTCGAAGCGGCTGGCTCCGCTGTCGGAACCGATGCCCTTGATGGTGATGAAGCCCTTGTCGCCCTTTACTCTTACGCGAACAGTTCTCTCAGGAACGCTGCAAAGGTATCCCTGAGTGATGCGCGTAGCCTTGAAGGCGGCGTTTTTGAAGTCGCCTTTTACCAAGAATTTGCGTTCTATTTCCTGTCCCATAACTATTCGTTTGCCAG
>CADAOA010000071.1 GCA_902789435.1 uncultured Bacteroidia bacterium
TGATTCCGTCTGTGATAATCTCGTTTACCGCCTCGTTTACTGCTGTAGGGCCATAGAGCCTCTCAATCAGTCCCATAGGAGCCATTCCCTTGCGGAATCCCTTGATTTCTGCTTTTCTGCGATACTCTTTCAGCTGTTTGTCTTTCTTTTCGTTAACTTCATTCTTCTCGAACTCTACCGTAAGAAGGTAGGTCAGCTGTTCTGTTTCTTTCTTAGTAATTTTCATATTGTCTGTAATTGTAAATAATCTACCCGGCGATGGACATAAATGTCCAAGGCGCGCAAATTTAGGCAAAATACTCGGCTTAATCAAATAAAGAACCCTATCGGCCCTTTCTGAAGAGAATGACGAGAATGACCGGGATGCCCAGAAGAGCGGCTACTGTATTGATCGGAATGACCGATCCTGTCCCTGGAAGCTCGCTGAGAGTATCAGCCAGCAGGGTTAGGCAACCTCCCAAAATGGCAGATGAGGGCAGCAACACCCTATGGTCGGCATTGCGGAAGATGAACCTTGCAATATGAGGCACTGCGATTCCAAGGAAGCCTATCGGCCCGCAGAAAGCCGTAACCGCACCGCTGAGAAGTGTCGTGGAAACCAGGATCCTCATCCTTATCTTCTTGACATCCAACCCTATTGATGAAGCATAATTATCTCCAGGCAGGATAGCGTTGAGGTCTTTGATATTCATAACCGCAAGGACGAGTCCCACAAGAACAAGAACGCAAAGAATTCCGATCTTGAGCCAGTCCAGGGCGGCAAAGCTTCCCATCGTCCACAAGACATAAGCCTTGAGGGAATGAGCATTGGACGTGTACTGAAGCAGATTCACCAAGGCGCTGGCGATGAAACCTATCATCACTCCGAATATCAAAAGCGTCAGGCTTCCCTTCACACGGTTTGAAACATACATTATCAGGACCGTGACCAGAGCCGCTCCCGCCAGAGCCGCTCCCGCACTTCCAAGAGAATTCAGCACGGATCCTCCTCCGCTGCCCATCAGGGATGTTCCCATTATGTAAAGGGCCACTCCAAGTCCCGCTCCGCTGCTGACTCCCAATATATAAGGATCAGCCAGTGGATTGCGGAAAAGCGTCTGCATCTGGAGGCCGCAAACCGCCAGAGCCACTCCGCATACCAGTGCCACCACAGCCTTAGGAATACGGAAGTTCAAAAGGATATCCCGCCCAAGATCGGTAGTGAAAAGATCCTGGATACTGATTGAAGCCGACCCCAAAACCAGGTCTGCCACCATCAGCGCCAGCAAGGCGATCGCCGAGACTATAAAATATGCTCCACTCCTTTTCAAAACCGATATTCTCTCGTTTGCGGTATACAAAAATACCCACTATTTGCTACTTTTGCAACGAAGAATAAATCAACAAACAGATATTTTAATCACAACGCATTATGAGACAGAAAATTGTTGCCGGAAACTGGAAGATGAACACCACAGTTGCCGAAGGAATCGACCTTGTAAACCAGATTGTAGGAAAGATTGAGGAAGTGCCTCAGGACGTGAAACTCATCGTGAACACTCCTTTCACCCATCTCTTCCCGGTAAGCAAGATCATCGGCGATATCAAATGCCCGTTCTGCCGCAGCAAGATCTCTCTCGGAGCACAGAACTGCGCAGACAAGGAAAAAGGCGCCTACACCGGAGAGGTTTCCGCCAAGATGCTCGCATCCGTAGGCAAGGCCGTCGGAACCGTAGCCGGCGCCCCTGAAGGAGCTGTCGGAGCACCTGTTGAGTATGTAATCCTCGGCCATTCAGAAAGAAGAGGCTACTACGGAGAAACCAACGCCATCCTCCTGGAGAAAATCAAGCTCGCCCTTGCAGAAGGTCTGAAGGTCATCTATTGCGTAGGAGAAGCCCTGGAAGAAAGAAAGGCCGGCAAACACTTTGAAGTTGTCGGAAACGAAATCAAGGAAGTCCTGTTCAACCTCAGCGATGAACAGATGAAGAATGTGGTCGTAGCATACGAGCCGATCTGGGCAATCGGAACCGGCGAAACCGCCACCAAGGAGCAGGCTCAGGAAATCCACGAGTTCATCCGCAAGACATTAGGCGAGAAGTTCGGCGCCCTTGCAGAAGAAACTTCCATCCTCTACGGCGGAAGCTGCAAGCCATCCAACGCCAAGGAGCTTTTCAGCCAGAAAGACATTGACGGCGGCCTGATCGGCGGAGCATCCCTCAAGGCAGACGATTTCATCGCCATCGCCAAGAGCTATTAAGCCCAACCGTTCACGCCCGTATAGTCAAACAAAACATCCCCTCCTGAAAACCAAGAGGGGATGTTTATTTATATCGCTGAGTTGCAAATTATTTTGAATCTGCGTCTTTCTTGAGTTTCAATGTCCCGTCAAGCTTATAGGTTCCTTCAACGAAAAGGCTCTTCTTTTCAGATTCCACTTCTACAGGTGCAATCTTTACAGAATCATTGCCGTACTGAGGATTCTGCTCCGGGTTGTCAGACGAGCGGTAAACCACATATACCTCGTCTTTGTCAAAACTGTAGTACATTTCCTTATCCACCGTCAGCACTCCATTCGTATCTGTCTTTTCAGCAATCATTTCCGTATTGTCAGAGTCAGACGATTCGTGGGTTCTGATTCTCAAAGTGGCATTCTTTACAGGATTGCCTTCATTGTCCTGCACATTGACTTTTAGCTTGAACACAGTGTGCGGCGCCCCGTACTCGCATATAACTCCAGGATCGCTACCCCTATTGCAGGTGCAAGACGACAGCCCCAGAACCGAGATGACGCTTGCCAGCAGATACTTCCAAAATGCCTTGATTCTCTTTGCCATAACTAATACAATTTGCGTCAGCGATTGAACAATTCCATCACTGACGCAAATATATAAAAATCCCCTTTTTAAAACAATTCTTTCAATTATTCGGACTCCGCCGGCTTTTCCTTGAGCTTAAGAGTTCCTTCCAGCTTATACTTTCCCCAGTACCAGTCTTCAGCATCTTCAAGCTTTACAGGAGTGATTTTAACGGAATCATCTAAATACTTGCCTTCATGAGAAGGATTATCTTTTGCATGATAAACAAAAAATGTTTCTTTTGAATTTGGGCCAATTGGGAGTCTATTTAAAACGGTGTCAATGTTTCCCGAAACATTAGATTTCTTATTTAACTGAAAATCATAACCAGGTGAATCATAAACACTATAAGGATTGTAAGTATAGTGAGTGCCCTGCTCTTCCAGTCTGACTCTGATTTTTGTGTCATTCAGCGGAGAGTCATTATTGTCAACTATTTTGGCTTTTATATCAAGACTGCCATAAGGAGTCCCGTACATTACCAACATTGAACTCTTATCTTTTGAACAGGAAGTAAAGCCTATCAAGGCCATCAAGCCTGCCAAAAAGATCTTGAGAAAATGCCTTGCTTTTGTTGCCATAACAATACTCTTTTAGTCTTCAAAGGCAAAGATATAAATCCCCCCCCAAAAAAAAAATTATTTCAGGCGGTCGAGGTGGCAGAACTGGAGGCTGCCGTCGGAGTTCCTCAGATGCATGCCGCCGCCTTCGCAGTAGCGGAAGAACTTGCATTCTCCACATTTGTCTTTCTTCATCCAGGACCTGTCGCGATAAACCTGGAAGCGGTTGTTCCACACTTCCATAAAATCGTCCTTGTATATGTTGCCCTGGTTGTAGTCTGCCCTGATGCTCACGCAGGCGGAGATGGAGCCGTCATTGAGCACTGAGCCCACATTCACTCCGGCGTGGCAGCGGAACAGATGGCCCCTCACCTTTCCCTCCAATGGCCCCAGGAAGCCCTCGCAGGCATAGTCGCACTTTATACGGCCTTCCTTGCGAGTATCTTCTATGAACTTCATCACACCCCGGAAACGCTCGTTGTCCAGCTGCATCATAGGATCATACTTGCCCCTTCCGGATGGGAACACGGTGAATACCCTCCACCGCTTCAGCCCCATCGAAATGAGCATTTCCTTTATCTGATTGAGTTCGTTATAGTTTCTCTGATTAACGCAGGTTACCACGTCAAAGGCCAGGTCATCTCCGGCCGCTATAGCCAGCTTGATGGCTTCTACCGCCCTCTCGTAGCTTCCTTCACGGCCCCTCATCCAGTCGTGAGACTCCTTCAGGCCGTCCAGGCTCACCGTCATGGAATGCAGGCCGGAAGCCATCAATCTCCGAAATCTCTCCGGAGTCATTGCAAAGCCGTTGGTCACCATTCCCCACGGGAAACCCTTCTGGATTATCTTGCGCCCGCATTCCTCCAGGTCTTTGCGCATCAGCGGCTCTCCGCCGGTCAGAATCACCAGGATATGCCCTGGATCATCCCCCACTTTCTCGCAATAGGCCTTTACGGAATCCAGCACCTTCAGAAAATCTTCCGCCTTCATAGACATTGCAGACGGCAAGACCTTGCAGTCGCTCCCGCAGTGCCTGCACGCAAGGTTGCAGGAAAGCGTACACTCCCAGAAGAGCTGCTTGAGCTTATGTTCCTTGATGTCTATGTGCCTGATTTTCCGCTCGGCCTCGCAGGCCAGCCAGGTCTTGAATGGCAGTCCTTTCATTTCTTTCCGCTATCCCTAAGTTTCAGATTGAAGTCGATTCCCAACTCTCCGTGAAACCATTTGCCGTCGCCTTCTCTTAAAGTATCGGCTTTTACCTTAATGGAATCGTCCAGGAACTTCCCTTCATGTTGCGGGTTATCCTTTTTGTAGTAAACCACATTGGCACCGGAAAAATCCTCCAGTTCATAAGATAAGTACAAAAAAGTTGAAACTGTACCGTCAGCCTCAGTTTCCAGATCGCTAAGGACATAGTTATCCTTCAGGTTCTTGATGACCAGTCTTGTGTCTCCGACAGGATTGCCTGCCTGGTCTACTACCTTTGCATTCACCTTAAGACTGGCATGCGGAATGCCATACTCCACCTTAGGGGCGCATCCGGAAAAACCCATAAGTGCAAGCACTCCCACCAGTATCTTCCTGAAAATGGATTTCATACTCATTATTTTATCTTTGACAAATATAACAAATAAATATATCCAGGCATCTTTCAACAACCTTGCAAATTGCCGGAAAAATCATACCTTTGCAGTCCAATGCGGGTATGGCGTAATTGGCAGCCGCGCCAGACTTAGGATCTGGTGGAGTAATCCGTGGGGGTTCGAGTCCCTTTACCCGCACAAATAGAGCACAGGCATCCGACTCTCGCGGGTGCCTGTTTTGTTTATCGCTGAGAAGTAATTGCTTGGTCCATCAGAAGAAATATGCTATTTTTACACTCGTATAGGGAAAAGCGTTTCTTATGAAAAGAAAAGAATCTTGTTGATATTACTGGCATTCTGCTTTGTCATAGCAACAGAAGCACAAGCACAAGATAGATTGTATCCTCCTAGAGCTAACTCTTACAAATACCTATCTTGGAATAAGAATAAAGGGGAAATAACAAATTTTGCATTTGTTATCGAATCATATACTTGTTATTATGATGATAGTGATTCTGTCCTTGTCTTAGAAGTATATAAGGGCACTATTTCTAATTCTTTGATAGGCAAGATAAAAAGGCTTTTTGGAAGAGTAAAATATAAAGCCAATATCAAAAAGTATCGTTGCCCAATATCGCCAGAAGCAACAAGATGCTTTAGGGAATTGTTTTTATCTGCAATTTACTCTTCATCATATCTAGCAGACCCTTTGGGAAATGATGGATATGAGTATAGAGTGTATGCTGAAAGATTCGGAAGTATTGGATGTATTGTTATGGCTGAAGGTTTTAGCCCATTTGATGATTATAGTAATTGCGGAAAATTAGTAGAGATTCTGAACAGCATTTCTGAAGCCATTATACAGAATAATCAGCAGGCGTTAGAGAATCTTATTCCTATGGCTGAAGAATTAACGGAGAGGTTCAAGTCCTTATACCCTGAAAAATACAAGCGAAAAAAGTAATCAAAATCGGTTCTGCTACCTCATTCTAAAAGCGGTTATCTATTCTTCTGCAAGCCCTGCTTGATAGTCTTTAAGCCATTGGGAGAAGTTATACATCTTCATTAAGTCATCGTAGAAGGTTAGAGAGTCTGTAAGAAAATTGCACTAACAAAGCACAGGCATCCGAGAGAGTCGGATGCCTGTTTTGTTTATCGCTGAGAAGTAATTGCTTGGTCCATCAGAAGAAATATGCTATTTTTACACTCGTATAGGGAAAAGCGTTTCTTATGAAAAGATATGAAAAGAATCTTGTTGATATTACTGGCATTCTGCTTTGTCATAGCAACAGAAGCAAAAGCCCAAAGCAGATTGTATCCTCTTGATTATAGTTATGATGATTGCAGATATTTAAATAAGAATCTGGATAATTTTACAAATTTTGCATTTGATATTCGGCCAGGGTGGATTCTTTCATATCGTTGTTGTTTTTTTGATGCCAGCGATTCTACTATCGTTTTAAGAAATGTTAACTATTTTAGTGACAAGTCTCTATTAGGCCTGATAAAGAAACTTTTTGGAAAAACAAAATTTAAAACTAAAGTTGAAGAATATCGTTGCTCCATATCGCCCAAAGCAACAAAATGCCTTAGGGAATTGTTTTTATCTGCAATATACTCTTCATCATATCTAGCATATGTTAGTGGATTTGATGGAGAAACATATAGAGTGTATGTTGAAAGATTCGGAAGTTTTGTTATGGCTGAATGCTTTAGCCCATTTGATGATAGTAGTAATTGCGGAAAATTAGTTGAGATATTGTATAGCATTTCTGATGCCATTAAACAGAATAATCCACAGGCAATAGAGAACCTTATTCCTATGGCTGAAGAATTAACGGAGAGTTTCAAATCCCTGTATCCTGAAGAATATAGGCATATTAAAGATTAACCGTCAATTACTACTGTTTACCTCTTGATAAAAGCGGTTATCTATTCTTCTGCAAGCCCTGCTTGATAGTCTTTAAACCATTGTGAGAAGTAATACATCTCCATAAAGTCATCGTAGAAGGTTAGAGAGTCTGTAAGAAAATTGCACAAAAGAGCACAGGCATCCGACCACTAACGGGTGCCTGTTTTGTTATTATAATCGGAATAAACACTATCTTTATATCGAGATACATAGTTTCTAAAATGAATAAGTTGAATATTGCTTTTTCGGTTTTGCTGGGCATGCTTTTGTCTTGCACCTCGGTGCCTAGTCAAAAACATGAGAGACAGCTTGCCAGGGCTATATCAAAAATGTCGAACAATGTTTATTGCTTAACTGACTATAACGGCTGGGGAGGTAACCATAAAGGTTGGAAAAATCAGGAAAGGATAAAGAGCATTGCAACTGATGACGACTTGGACTCTCTGGCCAGGTATTGCAGTATTCCTGCAGTCAGGGCATTGGCTTTTAGCACATTAGCTCAAAAACAAAGTGAAAGATGTTTTGATATTCTAATCTCCTCTCTGTCAGACTCATCTACTTTTGAAATATGCGCATATGATATTTGGGGAGCTACCACTATTGCTTCTTATTTTCAAGATGTGGCCTGCTATGACGAAGACGGAAAAGAAAGGATATTTTTCACCGATATACAGAAGCATCTTTTGGACAGTCTGGTTAAGAGCTTTAATCTCAATGATGTTGACGTCAAACCATCTTTTCAGAATGACACAACAATGGCCAACTTCCAAAAGTGGGTAAAAGCCAACATGTGGTACCCTGAAGACCAACCAGACGCATTCGGCAGAGTGATTGTTGATTTTGACATATTGCCTGACGGGCATGTCTCAAATGTGATAATTACAAGAGGTCTATGCGAATCTATAGACAATGTGATTCATACGGTTATTATTAGCTCTCCTCAATGGACTCCTGGCGAAAAATACGGGCAAAAATGCACTACGAGAATTAGAGGTCTGGGTATTTACTGGAGAGGTCCTGAGTAAGTACATGCCGTTCTATAAGATTTCTCTATATTTGCAGTGTCATAAAAGCAAGTGAGTAGAACAAAGTAGACATTCAGCCCATAATGAGTGTCTACTTTTTTTGCTTTACGAGACTGATTTTTGCCGTAAGCACTTGTCGTTTATAAAGATTTCTTTATATTTGCATCGAGTTATTGAAAAAAGACAGCAAGAAAAAAGACAGACATCTATTCTCTCAGTGGATGTCTGTTTTTTGTTTTCTTGGAGATAATTAACCGATGGGAGGTACTGAAGCAAGGGAGCCTTTTGTTTCACACTGTCTTTAATAATTTCAATAACTTATATGGAAACAAAGCAACGCTTGACTCAAATCACCATTAGGGTGTGTGTTGAGAGGAAAGTCAAAGTAAGAGCGCATATACGTCTCCGAAATGGCAGACTCGAAAAGGTTAAGTGCCATTATCGCAGATTGAGAGTTATCTGAGATAAAAGAGGCTGAACCTTAGCCTAACGGCTGACGCTACTCTATCCCATCGGTTTTTTATTCATCTAAATCGCTGAGCCCTGCTTGATAGTCTTTGAGCCATTGGGAGAAGTCGTACATCTCCATAAAGTCATCGTAGAATGTTAGAGAGTCTGTAAGAAAAGTGCACATCGCAGGCATCCGTGGAGTCGGATGCCTGCTTTTTATTACATTTGCGCTGATAAGAAGATCACCGGAATAAAAAAGATCATCTATGGAAGACATACTCCTGAGAGAAATAGACCGCATCGGTGAAATGATACAGATGATTGCCCACAGGTTAGGACTGTTTGGCAAGAAGAAACCGGATTACTCCATTTCAAATGTAAGGGAGGAAATCGGCAAGGCCAGTCTTGACATTGACCTGGATGCTTTGCTTGAGAAGGAGAATCCGGTATGCTATCTGGTGGAGGAGAAGAAGTTCTCAGATTCTGTTCTATTCCGATCTCGACGATTCGAAAAAAGCCGGTATCCTCAAAGAAGCCCTCTCGTATCTTGACAGCAAGGGGTATATCTCATTCAAGCTTCATTCTTTGATTACGGACTGACGGCCTTTCAGGGCTATCTGAACTCGATCTGCCCGTTTTCGAGAGAATCGATTACGGCAAGAGACTCTATTCGTTTGACTCCCGCTTTTTCAAGCAGCTGGCGGCCTTTCTGGAACGCTTTCTCAATAATGAACCCCATTCCTTCAATGCTTGCCCCGGCCTGGCGGCAGAGTTCTATGGCTCCCAACCCGGTGCTACCGTACGCAAGGAAGTCGTCGATGAACAGGACCCTGTCTTCCTTTGTCAGGAATTCCTTGCTTATAACCATCTTATAGTCACACTTTTTGGTAAAGGAAGTTGCTTCGGCGACATACATGTCACTCATCGTGGAAGGCTGCTGCTTCTTGGCAAAAACCACAGGAAGCTCCATCTGGTAGCCCAGCATCACGGCGGGAGCAATGCCAGAAGCCTCCACCGTTACGATCTTGTTCACCTTCAGGTCTGCAAAGCGCCGGATGAACTCAATGGAAATCTGCTTCATCAGATAAGGGTCCATCTGATGGTTGATGAAGCGGTCAACTTTAAGCACTCCGCCGTCAAAGCACTTTCCGTCTTTGAGGATGCGGTCTTTCAAAATCTCAAATACCATGGCTGTTGGGTTTTCTGTATCAATACCACCGGAGCGGGGCGGGAGCGTTGGCGACGGCGATGCCCATGCTGAACATCAGGTTTACGTTGGCAATCGTGCCTTCGAGGTCCCAGTCTTCGTGGTATTCGTCTATAGGTTTGTGATATATGCTCAGATAAGGATACTTGTTGGGGCGGTCAGGGTGTACCAGATCCCTGCCGTTTTCTATGACCAGGGCAGGCACGCCTTTCTTGACAAAGTTGTAGTGGTCGGAGCGGAAGAACCATCCGTCGGAGTTGTCATCGTCGAAGAAGACATATCTGCCTTGGGCCAGGGCGGCGGCAGTCACGTAGTTGTCCAGCTCACAGGCACCTCCTCCCATAACATTCACGTCGTGAGTAAGTTCGGCCGGGCCAACACTCTCGTAGTTGATGCAGGCGACGGTCTTGTCCATAGCAATTGGGGGATGATCGCAGTAGTACTGTGACCCGAAAAGACCGCTCTCTTCAGACGACACGCTTAGGAAGACCAGGGAACGGCGGGTGGCGGGAAGTTCCCGGGCCTTCTTGACTGAAAGCAGAAGAGCCGCCATAGCCGACGCGTTGTCGGAAGCGCCGTTGTAGATGGAGTCTCCTCTGGCGTCGGGAGTACCTATGCCCAGATGGTCCCAGTGGGCGTTGAACACTACACATTCGTCTTTCAGGTCTGTTCCTTCAAGTATGCCGCCCACGTTGTTGGTCTGCTTGACATTGTATGCGACATCCATATCAACATCGCACTTGAGGTTGAGGCTGAACGCCTTGAAACCAGGCTTCTTGGCCGCTTCAAAAGCCGCGTCGAAGTCCATACCGGCGGCGGCGAAAAGCTTGCGGCAGCCTTCCTCTTTAATCCATCCCTTTATGGCAAGAGCGTCGGCATTGCCCGTTTGTTCGTTATATATAGCTATGTTGTCCACAAGATGACCGTTCACGCACACGTGCCATCCATAGCCGGCAGCTTCGGAGTGGTGGAGGACCAGGCATCCTACAGCCCCTAACCTCTTGGCCTGCTCGAACTTGTAAAGCCAGCGGCCGTAGTATGTCATATTCCTGCCGCGGAAGAGGGACGGGTTGTAGTATCCCGGCTCGTTCACCATCGCGATAATGATCTTGCCCTTGACATCAATCCCGTCGAAGTCGTTCCAGTTGTATTCAGGGGCATCTATGCCAAAGCCGCAGAAAACGATTTCGGCGGCTGGAATCTTCACCTTGCCTGTTGCCCTGGCCGTCCAGACCATCATATCTTTCTCGTAAAGGAGTTCTGTCTTCTTTTTGCCCTTTACGCGGAACTTGCCCCCTACCGGACGGCAGGTTGTGGCTATCATCTTGAACGGCTGGAAATAGCTGTCGCCAAAGAGCGGCTTCAGGCCGAGTGCCCTGAACTGGTCCGCCATATAGTTGATGGTCTTCTCCTCATAAGGCGTCATTGGCTTGCGTCCGCCAAACTCGTCTGAAGAGATGGTCCTTATCCAGTCGCGGAGCAAAGCCTCCTCCTGCTGAAGGGTTGTATGGTCCCTCTGACCGAAGCAAAGGGAAGACATTGAGATAAAAAAGACAAGAATAAACAGTTTTCTCATGATCGGGAGATGATTTGTTTCAGTAAAGATACACAATTCTCCCGTGTTTTTCCTTATATTTATATCGCGATTAAAATCCGGCAACAAAAACAAACGATACTTTTATGAAACGGCTGTTTACCATTCTTCTGGGCGCAATGCTCATTTTCCAGTCCACTCCGACTGACGCCTGCACAAACCTTATTGTTGGAAAGAAAGCTTCCACGGACGGAAGCGTGATTTGCACATACAACTGCGACGGCTTCGGCTTTGCCGCATCACTGTCATTCTATATGCCTGGAATGCATCCAGCAGACGAGGTGCTCAACATCCGTGGCTGGGGACCTCAGGCAGGGCAGAGACTGGTCAAGCAAGTGCCTTATACCTTTGGAGTTGTAGGTCTTATGAACGACCATCAGGTATCCATCGTGGAAACTACCTGGAACGGAAGAGAAGAACTCCACAATCCTGAAGGATACTTCGACTACTTCTCCCTGATGCACATCACCCTTCAGAGAGCATCCACGGCCAGAGAGGCAATTCAGATAATGCACGAACTTGTTACTGAATACGGCTACAACTCCACCGGAGAATCCTTTGCCGTCTGCGACAAGAACGAGGCCTGGATAATGGAGATGATCGGAAAAGGCAAGGGCCGCAAGGGAGCAATCTGGATCGCGATGAGAGTTCCGGACGACTGCATCACCGCTTACGCCAACTCCAGCCGCATAATGCAGTTCCCTCAAGCCAAGAAAGTTGACAAGAAGCTGGGATTCTACGTTGTGGAAGGAGAGTGCATGTACTCTTCAGACATCATTTCCTTCGCCCGCGAAATGGGATATTACAGCGGAGAGGACAAGGACTTCAGCTTCAGGGACGCCTACCAGCCTATGGATTTCAGCAAGATCCGCTACTGCGAGGCCAGGGTATGGAGCTTCTTCCGCCACCATTACGACAAGGCTGAAATGGATGCCTACCTGCCGTTCATCAACGGAAAACTTGAAGTCTGCGACCATCTTCCGCTGTGGATCAAGCCAGACAAGCCAGTCAGCGTAAGAGAGATAATGGACGACATGAGAGACCATTACGAGGGAACCGCCCTGGACATGACCGCAGACGTGAGTGCCGGTCCTTGGGGCTCCCCTTACCGCAACCAGCCGGTGAACTTCTATTCTTCAGACTCCACCAAGATGTTCCGCGAAAGGCCTATCGGCTGCCAGCAGAGCGGAATGACCATGGTATGCCAGATGAGAGACTGGCTGCCGGACGCTGTTGGAGGAGTGACTTACTTCAACCTCGACGATGCAACTATGGTCGCCTACGTTCCGGTATACTGCGGCATCAACCGTATCCCGGAGCCGTTCCGCAGAGAGAACAACAACATCCGCGAGTTCTCCACCGAGAGCGCCTTCTGGATGAACAACTGGGTTGCCAATATGGTATATCCAAGATGGAGCGCCCTCTATCCTGACCTGCGGGAAGCCCAGAAAGAGCTTGAAGACTACTACGCCGAGGACCAGAAGAAAGTTGAGGAGGCCGCCGCCAAGATGACTCCAAGCGAGCTCAGCGATTTTCTCACCCGCAAGACCGAGCAGTACACCGACAAGATGATGAAGCGCTGGGACAAGCTTGCCAAACTGATCATTGTCAAGCACAACGACCAGATCATGCTTCCTTCCAAGGACGGCGAGCTAACTCGCGGAAGGCATACTTCCCCTGCCTACGCTCCAGCCTTCATTGAGGCAGTAAAGACTCATACCGGCGACCGCTACATAACCCCTCAGAAATAGCCTTATGGAAGACAACTATCAGCAGGATGATCTGAATAACCAGAATCTGCATAATATGGCCCAGCAGATGGAGCAACAGAGAATCTGGTATGAGTATCAGTTCGAGCCCAAGAAGCCGCGCGGCAACAAGGGCTGGATAGTTTTGCTCATAGCCGCTGTCATCTTCATAATAGTGATTTTATCACTGGTACATTATTTATAACTGATCATTATGAAACGTTTCCTTATCCTTATAATTGCCCTGGGATTTGCCGCAAGCGCATCTTACGCCCAGATTCCCCCTGTCCCAGAAGCCGCCTGCGCATATTGCGGAGTACAAATGACCAAAAACGGCAAGCTGATTCCGAACGTCAAGCACAAAAGCACCTGTAAGTACTATGTGAATGAAGAAGAATCATCTTCTTCCAATACCTCTTCTACTTCAACTTCTTCCAGATCATCTAGGGGAGACGAGCCTTATACAGACAGCGACTCCTTTAAGGATGTAGACGGCAAACCTCTCACCAACAGGGAGTACTGGGAAATCCTGCTAGGTTCTTGTACATATTGCGGAGCCAAAAACAACCATTCACACCAACCCGATTGCACCATAGGCAATGCCTATAAGTATTATAAGGAGTATTCCGAACAAGGCAAAACGAAGGATGCTATCCGAATGAGGGACAATGTAGTTGTAATGAAGCTCAACACTCAGGAAGGAAAAGCCTTGCTCGCATCAATCCGCAACCCAAGTGAAGCAAAGCCAACCGCATCAACCAGCACAAGTCTGAAGGACTATACTCCTGCGCCTGAGAAGCCGAAACCATCCGTGGGAAAACCTATAATGGACCGTCCGGTTATGACTCGCGTTGCCGAGTATTCAGGCATAAACGAGCACAAAATCGTCTATGACAAGCTCCAAAGCATAGAAGGAGAGCATCCGTGGGGAACGGTAGATATGAATGACTTCCGCAGAGCGCAGAAAGGCGGCTGGGGAGTCTTTGCGGACTATGACATTGAGCGTTACACCAATACTCCGAAGGGCGTTGTTGTACTTGGAAAACGCCAACCAGACGGACACATCCTGTGGATGACACTGTTGTATGACAAGGATTCCGGGAAATATCGTGCATTTGAGGCAGAAAACGAAGAGAAGGACCTTAAGGGCAACACCGTGTATCTCAAGGATATCCGTTTTGAAGGCGAAGGAGAAATCATCGTGAGAGAGTATTCGGAAGGATATAAGAAAGTTGGAAATGTCTTCGGAAAATACATCGACGCCGGTTACAACATAAAAGTTCTTCCGATGAAAGTGGATGGGCATCGTATCATCGCTCACTCTCAGGACCCTACCAGAAAACTGGACAAAGAAATCTTCATTTACGACGATACCGGAAAAAAAATCGCCAACGGAGAAGAGCTTGAATACTTCGACGATGCCATAATTGCCCGCTCCAAAGACTTCTCCACTTTGTACAACTGGAAAGGCCAGAGCATATACTTTGACAAGGGAGGATGGAATTCAAACTATATGGATGAAATACAAGCTTTCACCAGCAGCAGAGGTCGCTACTATGTAATCAAAGTAAAGGAAGGGAAATATGCCCTTATAGCTCAGGATTTCCGTCAGATAGGCGGCTACTACTCCTCCACCCAGGAGGCTCACGACGCCTGGAACAGATGGTAAAGGCGGCATAAAGATATTTTTGCTATATTTGCAGTCCCGATGGGGCATTAGCTCAGTTGGCAGAGCGTTTGAATGGCATTCAAAAGGTCAGGGGTCCGACTCCCCTATGCTCCACAAAAGATCCAGTCATCAGGCTGGATCTTTTTGTTTTCTTAACTTTTTCACATATTTGCGTCTATCTAATGGAATATGGCAAAAAGCTTTGACATAGAACTTGCGCAACTGAGACCAAAGGTACTTGCCCTCACACGCAAGTTTTTCAG
>CADAOA010000072.1 GCA_902789435.1 uncultured Bacteroidia bacterium
CATACCATGAATACAAGGTCCCCCTGAAGGAATTTGGTATCCGGATTCGGAATGATGGTCTGGTTTCCCCTGGCAATGGCAACCGGCTTGAAAGGTATGTTTTCCGGATGCGAGTCGCTGAGGATATTCAGGGTTTTGTTGATCAGAGGAGCTCCGTCATCCAGGCGGAACACCGCCATCTGGAGCTTGCCTCTGGCAAAGTCCATGAACTCGCTGGTGCCGGTTTCCTTGAGGAGGTCTATGATCTCGTATGCGGCCATTTTCTCCGGATAGAAAAGCAAGTCTATTCCCAGTTCGGTGAAAATGAGTTTATTGTCATGGCTGAGGTAGTCATCGTTGTTGATTCTGGCGGTGACTTTCTTGGCTCCCATCTTCTTGGCCAGAAGGGCTGAGATAATGTTGGTGTTCTGTGTCTGGGCCGGGCCTACAGCAATGAAAAGGTCGGCCTTGGAGACTCCAGCCTGCTGGAGAACTGGTATGGATGTCGGGTCTCCGTGAACAGTTACCACATCGGCAAGTTCGCTTAGTTTGTCAAGTTTGCTTTCGTCGCTCTCTATGATCGTAAGGTCATTGGCCTCACGGCTGAGCATTTTCGCAAGGTGGCTGCCCACATCTCCGGCTCCGGCAATAATAATCTTCATATCGATTGAAGGTTTGACTTGTTCTAAATGACAAAATTAGTAAAAAATGGTATTTTTGTAATCAGGATGGTATATATGAAAAAGACATATAAGGTCGCGGGACATGTCCTTTCTCTGGAAATGCCGGATGGGAATGTGTGGCAGCAGATGAAGAATCTGGTTCCGTTCGAGATAGGGGAAGCCTCTCCTCTGATAGCTTTCCGTCAAGTGGAAAACCTTGCAGAGCAGGCCCCTCAGCCGCTTCTGGTGAGCGATGATGAGGGCTTCCCGATGATTACCATAGGTAAAACGGAAAACGGGAAATGGTATTTCACGATGGCTCCTCTCAACAATCTTCCAGTAAGCTGCAACTGTGTAGCTTCCGAGGATTTTTCCGAGGTTGATTTCCAGATTGTGAATCCACGCCAGGCTGTTTTTTCCATCAACAATACGATGATGCTGGTGTTTGCCCTCAGGACAGCAACTTTATACACTCTGGAAATACACGCTTCCGTTGTGATGAAAGGCGGGAAAGGTTTTGCTTTCCTGGGCAAGAGTGGAACCGGTAAGAGTACCCACAGCCGGATGTGGCTGGAGAATATTCCGGGAACGGAACTCCTCAACGACGATAATCCTATTATAAGGATAACGGACGGAGTGGCAAGGATTTATGGCTCTCCATGGAGTGGAAAGACACCTTGTTACAAGAACGCTTCCGTGGAATTGGGGGCTGTGGTGAGAATAGTAAGGGCTCTGTCCAATTTTACGGAGAAGCTTTCCCTTACCCAGAGTTACGCCTGCCTTTTCCCTTCCGTGTCTGCCTATCGTCCGGACAGGAAGATTGCGGACGGGGTACACAACACTATAGTAGCTCTGGTAACCAGTGTTCCATGCTATAATATGCATTGCCTGCCGGACGGGGAGGCTGCCAAAGTTTGCTGCAATACGGTTTATGGACAAGAAGACGGTTCCTAACGACATATTGATTCCCGAAATTGGAAAACTTCTGGCAGAGGGCCGTGAGGTGGAGCTCCGTCCCAAGGGGAACAGTATGCTTCCTTTCATCCGCCAGGAGAAGGATAGTGTTGTCCTTCTCAAAAAAGACAATGTTGAAGTAGGGGATATAGTGCTTGCCCGGACAGGAGGGCGGTTTGTCCTTCATCGTGTATATAAGGTGGCAGGGACTGCTCTCACGCTAATGGGAGACGGCAATGTTTTCGGAACGGAAAGCTGCACCAAAGAAGATGTCCTGGGTACGGTTATAAAAATCATCCGTCCGGGAGGGAAAAACGTAATTCCTTCAAAAGGAAAGCTTTGGAAGGCTTTGCGCCCAGTCAGAAGATATCTTCTGGCTTTTTACCGGAGGATATGGACCAGAATTTGCCATCGCTGAAAACAAAAATTCCAGATATGAAGATTAAGAAAGGATTTGTGCTCCGCCAGCTTCTCGGCGAGTATGTAGTTACCGGAGAAGGTTTGGAGAGAGTGAATTTCAACAAGATTATTTCCCTGAATTCTACCGCGGCTTATCTGTGGGAGCAGGTTCAGGACAAGGATTTCTCCGTGGAAGATCTTTCGAGACTCCTTACAGACAAGTATGAGGTTTCTGAAGAGACAGCTCTGGAGGATTCCAGAAAACTTGCCGACTCCTGGAAAGAAGCCGGCCTGATTGACGAATAACAGACAAATGAAAAGCGTAGGATACTGCCTTAGGGCAGCCATAAGAATGAGCCGTCCCGCAAGATGGAGGATGCTGGTCAGTTTTCTGGTCGGCCTCGTACAAATTGCGGCGTCTCTGTCTTTCGTTTGGATAAGCAAGGCGCTTGTGGATGTGGCCACGGGAGACCGCAATGGTTCCTTGTGGTTTTATGTCATCCTTATGGCGTCCATCATGCTTGCCCAGATAATCCTTCGCCTTTTTGCCGCCTGGTGGGAGAAGATGAACGTGGTAAAGACGCAGAACATCCTGCGCCGGAATCATTTCTCACACGTTCTTTTCAGCACTTGGAGGGGTAAGGAATTGTTCCACAGCGCAGATACTGTCAACCGCCTGGAGGAAGACATAAGGGTTGTGACGGAACTTCTGTGTGTCAGGATTCCGGATGTGTTCGTAACGGTATGCCAACTGGTTGCAGCTTCCATTTATGCCATTATACTGGCTCCGGGCCTTATCTGGATGGTTATCGCCCTTATGATTGTGGCCATTGTGGGATCCCGCCTTTTCTTCCGCAAACTCCGCCGTCTTACAGACAATATCCGTAAGAAAGACAGCCGCGTCCAGCAGCTTTTCCAGGATAATCTTCGTCTGAGGGACTTGGTTCTTATGCTTTTCGGACCATCCAAGGTTATGGGAAGGCTGGATAGTGAACAGAAAGATATAGAGATTCTCACCCGCAAGCGCCTGCTTCTGAATGTAGTTGCCAGGGGCTTTATGGGCATAGGCTTTATGGGCGGCTATGCCGCGGCCTTCTTCTGGGGAGTTTTCGGAATAGCAGCCGGCACCGTGACCTACGGTATGATGACTGCTATGCTTCAGTTGGTAGGGCAGGTTCAGAGGCCTATATCCGACATTGGACGGGCCATTCCTGCGTTCATCCACGCCGTAACATCTATCGAAAGGCTTTCTGAACTTACAGATCTCCAGCAGGAAGATCAGGGAGATGCAATCATCTTCGACAATGCTCCTCAGATTACCCTGAGCAACATATCCTTCTCTTATCCTGATTCTGACGAGAAGGTTCTCAACGATTTCTCCTGGAGTTTCCCTTCCGGCAGTCTGACTGCCATCATGGGAGCCACCGGAGCCGGAAAGAGCACCCTTCTTAGAATTGTGATGGGACTTCTTAAACCTTCTGCAGGCTCAGCGATTCTGTCAGGAACGAAAGACGGGAAGGAAAGTCAGGCGGAGATTTCCGCAGCCACCAGGGAGAACTTCATGTATGTTCCGCAGGGTAACACTCTCCTTTCCGGAACCATCCGGGAGAATCTTCTCCTTGTTGATCCTCAGGCAGATGACTCTCTGCTGAAGGAAGTGCTCCAAAGGGCGGAAGCCTCTTTCGTGCTGGATCTTCCGGAAGGGCTTGACACCAAGTGCGGAGAAGACGGATCAGGGCTTTCCGAGGGCCAGTGCCAGAGAATCGCCATAGCAAGGGCGCTTCTGAAGAAAGGTGGAGTGCTTCTTCTGGATGAAGCCACATCCGCGCTTGACAGTCAGACAGAACATCGTCTGCTCGAGAACATATGCAACACCTATCGCGGAAAAAAGACGATAATCTTCATATCCCACAGGGAGGCCGTTGCCGGCTTTGCTGACAATGTGCTCAGATTCCAGTGAAAAGGGTTGTCTTCCATATAGATGTTAATTCTGCATTCCTCAGCTGGACAGCCATTAAAATGCTGAAAGAAGGTGCGGGTCAGGACATCCGCACGATTCCTTCCGTGGTCAGTGGAGATCCCTCTGACAGAAGAAGCATCATCACAGCCGCTTCCATCCCCGCAAAGAAACTTGGTATAAAGGCAGCCACGCCGGTGTCAATGGCCCTGAGGACATTTCCGAATCTTGTAATCGTGAGAGGGGACTTTGACTGGTACCGCAAATGCTCAAAAGGTTTCATAGCCATCTGCCGCAGTTACAGTCCCGTGCTTGAGCAGTTTTCCATAGACGAATGCTTCCTGGATATGACATTCCGCCTTTTCGGAAAGGATCCTGTAAGCGTTGCAACTGCCCTCAAGGACGAGATCAAGGCCAAACTTGGTTTTACGGTCAATGTGGGAGTCGGGTCCAACAAGCTGCTGGCCAAGATGGCATCTGACTTTGAGAAGCCGGACAAGGTCCACACTCTGTGGACGGAAGAAGTCCGGGAAAAGATGTGGCCTCTGGGAGTCAGGGACCTTCTCTGGGTTGGCAGGAAAACCGAGGAAAAACTGCTTTCCTACGGCATCCGGACAATCGGTCAACTGGCTCAGACTGATATATCCTATCTTAGGCGCATTGTAGGGGAAAGGGGAGCACTCCAGCTTCACGAAACTTCAAACGGCATAGATAATTCACCTGTCGAGACCGAGCATCCCGATGCAAAGAGCTACAGCGCCGAGCGTACTTTCCCGAAAGACCTTTCGGAGCCAAAGGACATAGACAGGGCTCTTTTCAAGGTAGCCTGCATAGTGTGCCATAGAATCAGAAAAGACAAGGTCAAGGCCTCTACCGTCTCCATATTCATCAAGTTCACCGATTTCTCCACTTTGCAGAAGCAGTGCTCCCTTCCGCAGCCAACAGACATCACGGCCCTGATACTGAACGCAGCAAGGGGTCTTCTGACAGAGATCTGGGACGGGGAGCGTCCTCTGAGGCAGGTAGGCCTTGGCCTTTCCAAGCTCTCCAGAGACGTTGCCGAGCAGATGAGTCTGTTTGAAGACCCCAAGCTTGACTTTTACCGCAAGTGGGATGAAAACTACGATAAGGAGAACAGCAAGTAGTCTTTACTTGGATATCTCCTTGAGGGCTTTCTCTATCTCCTTGTCTGCATTTTTCTTGATCTGTTCCTGTACCTTTGGGTCTGACAGCATCTTTTCAGCTTCTGCCATAGAATCGTCCAGGCTCTTCTGCAGACCTTTGTAAATCTGTACGCGGGCTTTGCAAGGAATGGCGTCACCGTTTACCTTCTTGTCTTTTCTTTCCATTGAACAACGGTAGAAAACACCGTCCTTGACATAGGACCATCCGTACATTCCGGTATAGAATTCCACTCCAAAGAGACTTCCGCCCTTGCCGTCCTCTATCATCTTGTCAAAGTCCTTCTCCTTTGAAGCCTCTTCCAGGGTGTTCTTCTCCTCAAAACCGTAAATGTTTATTCCGTTGTCCGCAATCTTCTTCGTAGCGTCGTAAACCTTGCGCACATACTTGATGTACTCGTCTTTGGAGAGTTCTCCTTCTGCAATTGCAAACGTAGCGGTAGCCACGTGTCCGTCATCTCCGTAGAAATCATACTTGTCGCCTTCTCCCAAAGCAAATTCCGGAGTAATGTCTTTAAAGTTGATTCCGTAGTTCTTCCTGAAGCAGAATTCCGCGGCCTCCTTGCTGTCCTTGGATCCTGTGAACACATCATTTTCTGAAGGTGCTGCCTTTTCTTCCACAGCAGCTTCAGGGCCGGAAGAATTCTTTTTTCCGCCACAGGCTGCTATCATCATCGCTGAG
>CADAOA010000073.1 GCA_902789435.1 uncultured Bacteroidia bacterium
CATACAGTTGATTTTTACATAACCCTGAACGCCGAAAGTACCAGGGAATATATAAGAGAAGTATTTCCAGAATGAAGGGAAACTGCTCACAGGCCAGGTAAGGCCGCTGAGGAAGAGCAATATCACACTGAAAAACAGGAACATAACCATTCCGGTTTCGCGGTTGCGGATGAAAATGGCCCAAGTCTGGGAGAAGAAGATAACGGCCAGAAGGAACGGGAACACCAGCCTGTAGATGTCCCACGCCGAAGCATAATGCGGCAGGCCGAACATCCTCGGAACCAAAATGAGAATGTAGGCGGAAACAATGGAGTAAATAATGAGATAGGCTGCTGCCTGCCCGAGTATATATCTGTGGACTTTCTTCTCATGAGGCGCCACATTATCGCTGAGCTTATGGTTGGCATTTTCCTCCCTTCTTGTTCCGGAAACCATACCGATTCCAAGGAACAGCAGCTGATGGATAATCAGGACGAGCACACCCGGAACAAAGAAACTGGCGAAACCGTTGCCCTCGTTGAACAGGATGTTCATCTTGTTTCTCAGAGGTTCGGCACTCTGAAGGGCTTCTTGCTCTGTGAGGCCGTCGGCAGAGAGCCTTTGCCAGCATCACATAGTTGCAGGCCATGGCTATATTCTTGTAGATGAAGAAGGTAGCCATATTGATATATAGAGATACGGTTGTCTGTTTTCCTGTCTGGATGTTCTTGCTGAAGTCTTTCGGGATGACGATAAATCCGTGTATTTCTCTCTTTTTCATCTTCCCGATAGCATCGTCCATATTGATGCAGGATTCCAGTGTGACTTCTCTGGTTGCATCTATCTTGGAGGCGAATCCGCGGCTATAGGATGTGCCGCATTCGTCGATGATTCCTACCGGAATCTCATCTACGCTCTCGTTGAGATAAACGGTGCTGTATAGCAAAGGATAGCCGAAGCCCGCGATGATGAGGATCAGCAATACTCCGCTATCCGTGAAGATGGTCTTGAACTCCTTCCAGGTGATGGCGGTAAGCTCCGAGAGCACTTTCTTTATGTTGGAGAATACCTTCATCATTTGGTCGGATAGTTAAGTTTAACCATAGCATCCTTGAGCCTTCCGAGAATCAGGAACGGAAGGAAGAAGAATACGCACACTCCCAGCATGTTGATCCATACGTCGCGGATACCGGAATCCAGCAGGGCCCACTTGACGTAAATCAGGTAATATTGCCTTAGAGGGAAAAGCTGGGCGAATCCCTGCATAGGAGATATCATCATTTCTACCGGATAGGTCATTCCGCACATTGAAAGGGCCAGGATAGAGTAGAGTGACGCGGCACTCAGGGCATCTCTCAGAACAGGGAACAATCCAATGAAGAACAGTCCCACGGCGTGTGAGGCCAGAATAAGCATTATGATGTTGATTACCATAACCCAGGCTGGACCCAGAAGCGGGAAGTTGAAAACTTTATAGGCTAGTACCACGAAAGACAAGCCCATAAGCAGATATATCAGAAAATAAGGCAATAGTTTCCCGATCAAGGCGTTGATTATGCTGCCGCCGGCTTTTTCCAAAAGTTCCGGAGTGGTTTTCTGCTTGAGTTCGTAACCTATCGAGAACACTGTCATCACGATTATGCAGAGCGAAAGGATGCCAGGCCATATGATGGAAATCAGGTAGATTGCATAACTGGTCCACGGATTGCCGATACTGTGGGAATCTATGGTTATTGGCTGAAGCTGCGGCATTATGTCTGCTTCCGGAACTCCCCTGGCACGCATAGTGGTCCTTTTGACACCTGCGTTCAGGACATTTGCTATCTGGAGGAAACTCTTGTAGGCAAGTGTTCCCGGAATCATATAAGCCTCGGTGTAATAGACAGGGATGGTAGGTCTCAGACCGTTGACCGTGTTAACGTAAAGGTCTTCAGGAAACTCTATGAAACCATAGATCTCGCCTCTCTGCATAGCCAGTCTGGCATCGTGGTAACTGCCGTATCGGTGTGCTATCTCGATTCCCTGCAAGGCTTCCATCTGCTTGATGGCGTTTCTGGAAAGATATGAATTGTCCTTGTCCACAACTCCCACAGGAACTCTCTGAGGCAAGCCCTGGTACATCAGGGAAACGAAAAATATGGCGCAGAATGCAAGTACCAATATGGTGCCGTACAGATAAATCGGACGGCTGAACATTATATCCTTCTCCCTGAGGAAGACATTCAGGATACAATTAAACATATTGGAACTTTTCCTCATCGTTGATTATTTTACGATTGCACTCATTCCGGCTCTCAGGTTAGGGATTCTGGATACAGGCCTTGCCCTGACCTCGAAAGTCTTAGCGTCAAATTCTCCGGAAGCCTTGGTCGGTTTCCAGGTGGCGAAGGATGCCATCACGTTTATGAAATATACTTCTGCCTGGTAAGTCTCATCTCCGAGGGCGGGAATCTTGACATTGATTTTGCTTCCCATAGTAATGCCCTTGAGCATGTCTTCCCTGATGTTGAATGAGAACCATACATCGTTGATATCAGTAACGGTCATGATAGGGGCTCCCTGTCCAACCAGTTCTCCGACTTTAGGGAACACTTCTGTAATAACTCCGGTAATCGGAGAGATCAGGTTAATCTCATCGATGTAGGAGTTTACCTGATCAACGCTTGCGTTGGCTGCATCCACAGCTGCCTGGGCTGCCATACGGTCTTCAGCCTGGGCTCCGTTCTTGGCCAGGTTATACTGGCTGAAGGCAGCTTTCTCTGTAGCTACTGCTGCATCGTACTGGGCCTTGGCCTCGTCTCTCTTCTGTGCGGAAACTACTTCCTGGCGGTAAAGGTTCTCGACCCTTTCATATGACTTGCGTGCGATGTCCACACCGACTTTAGCCTTCTGCCACTGCTCGAAGGCTCCTTCCACAAGTTCGCTTCTGGCACTTCCGCTGGCTTTGGCTCTCTGTGCTCTTGCTGCACGGCTCTGGGCATTGGCTTGAACAATCTTGGCCTGGAGCTCAGGGCTGTCCAGCTTAACTACAATCTGTCCTTTGCTGACGGTGTCACCTTCGCGGAACAGAAGCTGCTCAACCCTTCCGGCTACCTTTCCGGAAACTCTGTATTCCTGTGCTTCAACAGTTCCCTGGATGGTCAGTTTCTGGGTGGATGATGTAAGCCATCCGATAACAACCAGTACGATGATAACAAGGAGCAGTGCTGCCAGTCCGACCAGCAGGCTTATCGTGCTTTGCTCTAACTTCTTCATATCTGTAAATTTTTAATCTTTCTTGATGTTGCTTAATCCCACTGCCTTGCGGAGGTATAGCTCGCAAAGGCGCGCGTCAATCCCGGCGTCGATCTTGTCTGAATTCGCGCTTATCCAGGCGGTTTGTGCCGCCAGAAGGTCGGTGACACTTATAATGCCCTCCTTGTAGGATAGTTCAGCCAGACGGAGGTTTTCCTCGGCTGCGCTAATGTTGCTAAGGGCGGCTTCAAGTTTCTTGTTGGCTTCCCTTACCTTGAAGTTGGCCTGTGTTACCTGGAGGTTAATCAGTTCCTTGGCCTCGTCTATACGGTGGCGGACGATCCTCTCCTCGCTCTGGGCTGCCCTCAGGGTGTGGATTCTGTCTCCGAAATGGAATATTGGGATGGTTAGTGCCACTCCTGCTGAGAACATTCCCTTGAACTTGTTCTCGAATCCGTTGAATGTATTAGGGTTAGTGGTCAGGTAATTTGCTGAAGCCACGATATTCGGGAGGAAGCGGCTGCGGGCAATGTTCACCTGACTGTGGCTTATCTTGCTGAGATTTTCCAGTTCCCTTATCTCAAAGCGGTTGTCTATCGCCTGGGCTTTGTTGTAGGCAGGATCGAGTTCCTGTGCGGAAGCTTGGTTGATATTCTCGTCCGCAAGGCCGAAATCTCCGTTCAGATCAAGACCGCAGACCCTGAAGAGAGCCATCTTGGAAAGCGTGACGCCGTCTGTAGCCCTGGTCAGGGCAAGGTTGGCTTCGTTGAGTTTCACCTTAACATTGAGAAGGTCTCCTCTTGTGGCAACTCCTTGATCTATTGCTGCCTGGATGTTGTTCTCCAGTTTGGTCAGGAGTTCCACATATTTTTCCGCAAGTTTTTTCTTGTTAATCAGCGATACCGTTGTCCAGTATGCCTGGTCAACGGAAATGATGAGTTCTTCCTGCTGGTTGTCCGTCTGAAGACGTGCCATTTCTTCCGATGTCTTGGCAATGTTATAGAGTTCCCTGATCTTTCCACCCATATAGATAGGCTGGGTGAAACCGATGCCGGCTGCAAAAACGTTGTGGACATCGTAAGTAAGTTCGCTCTTAGGCAGATAGGCATATTGCTTCCACAGGATTTTCTCCGGATTGGTCTTTGGGTTGAAAGGCACTCCATCCGCATCCAGAGGAACCGGTTGGCCGTCTATTATGGTCCAGTTGTTGGAAATCTGGTCTGCCGTAAACCCGAAGCTTCCGTCCGCCATCTTGGTTCCTACAGGGAGAAGGGCATCTTCACTCAGGAGAGAAATGTTCTTCTGGTTCCACATATAGGTTCCCACTGCCTGGAAACTAGGCAGGAACTGGGTAAAGGCGGCCTTGCGGAGATTTTCCGCGGCGTTGATTCTTTCTTGGGATACCTTGAGGCTTTTTGAATTCTGGAGAGCAAACTCCTCGTATTCCTTAAGTGTGTAAGTCTGCCCCCAGACCGATGCGGCCACAATCAGGCAGAGTGCAACCGATATGCATTTTTTCATAACGATCAGTTATTATCTATGAGCTTTGGAGTTACGTCTCCGCAGCTGAAACAACCCTTGTGCCGTCCTTCCAGGTTCAATGCGGCATAATGGGCCTGAATCTTTTTCAAATCTTCTTTCGGATTGTCTGAAACAACAAATCTTATTCCAGTTCCGGCTTTTTTTGTCCTGTAATTAAAATATCCGAGATACACCGGAACGTCGCAGGCTTTTGCTATGGTCAGAAAGCCCATTTTCCATTTGTCGGTTTTCTTCCGCGTTCCTTCCGGAGCAATGGCAAGATGCATTTTGTCGGCGTTCTTAAGGGCCTGGATGTTTCTCAAAGCCACATTCGCTCCCTTGCTGCGATCTACGGGAATTGCTCCCATCTTCCTAAGAAGCCATCCCAGGGGCCAGAAGAAGAACTCTTTCTTTATCATTATGTTGGGAGTACCTCCTACGGAAGTGTAATAGGCCCAGGCAACAACAAAGTCCATCACCGATGTATGAGGGACCCCGAGAACAATACACTTGTCCTCAGGTGCGGGACCTCCTTCTCCAGTCCAGCCCATCCATTTCAGAAGCCTTTTGCTGAATTTCTGCTTGAAGCTCATGACCAGCGAGTAAATTTAAGCGTCCGCGGCAGCCCTGTCTTCCATTATCACTTCTTCCCTCAGGTTCTTCATTATGAAGTCCTGGCGGAACGGAGTGTTGTTGCCCATGTAGAATTCAAGTATCTCGTGTGTCGGGTCTTCCTTGTATATGTGTACGGTATCAAGGCGCATGTCATCGCCGATGAATGTCTCGAACTCCTTGTCAGAAATTTCTCCAAGGCCTTTGAAACGTGTGACTTCAGCGCTCTTTCCGAATTCGTCTATGGCTTCCAGTTTTTCGGCCTCGCTGTAGCAGTAGTGAACGTCGAAGGAATTGTCCTTCTTCTTCCTGCGGACTCTGAACAGCGGAGTCTGGAGAATGAACAGGTGCCCCCTTCTTATAAGTTCCGGGAAATACTGGATGAAGAAAGTAAGCATCAGCATCCTGATGTGCATTCCGTCCACATCGGCATCGGTTGCGATCACCACTCGGTTGTATCTGAGGTTCTCTATGTCTTCCTCGATATCCAGGGCGGCCTGCAGCAGGTTGAGTTCCTTGTTGTTATTGTCGTAGATAACCTTCTTGGAACTGCCGTAGGTGTTCATCGGCTTTCCCCTCAGGGAGAAGACGGCCTGGGTATCAGCGTTCCTTGCCTTTGATACGGTTCCGCTTGCGGAATTACCCTCGGTGATGAAGATGGTTGTCTTCTCTGCAAGAGGGTTGTTCTTGTCTGTGTAGTGAACCTTGCAGTCGCGGAGCTTTTCGTTGGAGATCATTCCCCTTTTGCGGCGCTTGCTC
>CADAOA010000074.1 GCA_902789435.1 uncultured Bacteroidia bacterium
ACGGATAATCTCTGATGTCCTCGTTAAGCGTTTTCATAAAGACTCCTTTTGGTTAGTAGTAGGCCTCGTCGGCAGACAAATGGTTTATCATCGGTTTCCCCGGGGAACGCCGCCTGGCAAGCTCATCATCGGCAATCTTCCTGTACTGCTGTTCCACCGCCGCCTTGTTCCACATTCTGGCAGGCTGCCGGCTGAGCACTTCATCGCAGGCCCGGGATACCAGATCCGGATACGGAGAGGATTCATAAAGCCTGATCACGGCGGCGCAGCTTGCCAGCGTGTTATGTATGGCAAGGGTCGGATCCCCGAGCTGCTGCTCAATCTTTTTCCGGCAGAACCTGGCAAGCCCCCCGGCGGCGGAGTCCAGTTCCCCGGCAATTTTTAAAACCGCTTCGGAGGAGCCGAATCTCTCATTATTCCGCATGATTTCCTGATGCGCGGGAGGACAGTGCCTCGGATCCGTGGTTCTGCCTTTTTCTCCCGGTTTGCCGTCTTTCTTGTCGCCTGGTTTGTCACCTGGCTTTCCTTCAGGCTTCTTTCCGGCCTTTTCCTTCTCTTCCAGAAGCTCGAAGTCATCCTTGGAGAGCATGAACTTGTCGTAAGACTCCTTGTCGAAGAAAGCGGCCTTCACTCCACCGCCGCCGCGGTTTCCGCCGCTGCCGATGTAAGTCATGGCTTGTCCGCCGAAGCCGAACTTGGCCATTCTCTCGCCGTATGCGCTGTTGACCGGATATCGGATCTCTCCGCCGTCTGCACTGATCAGGGCGGTTGCTCCGCCCCTCATCATATTCTTCTGGTCATCAACCAGCAGCCACTTGCTGTCCGGAGACCACTCGAATCCCCAGTCACCGTCGCGATAAGAATGGTTGTGGCCCTTAGGAAGCACCGTAACGGTCTTCTTGCTCTTGAGGTCCATAACCTTCAGGGTGTTGCGCTCGCTGATGTAAGCCAGCTTCTTTCCGTCAGGAGAAACGTCAGGCATGAAGTTGTCCTTGCCGTCGGCGACAGCCTTGCTGATATTAACAAGGGTGGAAGCGTAGAAGTACTTCTCGGTGGTGTCCTTGAGGGTAGCCTTCATTATGTTCCAGTTGCCGTCAACCTCAGCGGCATAGTAGATGGCCTTTCCGTCAGGATCCCAGGTGATCATCCTCTCCTGGTAAGGAGTGTTGGTGATTCTCTTGGTGCGGCCGTCGTTGACCCCGACAACGAAGAGTTCGCCGCGGTTGATCAGGGCGATTTCCTTGCCTGTAGGGCTTACGGACATCTCGGTGGCGTTCTTGATGTCGATATTCTTGATTTTCTGGTAACCAGCATTGTCAGCCACATAGATATTCAGTTTTTTGGCCTTCTGGCCGTCCTTTATGGTGTAGATGTCACCCTTCCATACAAAGGAGATGGTGCCGTTCTTTGCGATGCTGATCTCCCTTACAGGGAAATCCTTGAAATCGGTCAGCTGAGTCTTGGTCCCCGATGCAAGGTCCTGCTTGAAGAGGTTCAGGGCGTTGTTGGCCTTGTTGAGCTTCATCTCGGAGATATAGTAAACTGCCTTTCCGTCAGGAGAGAATACCGGCTTCAGGTTCTCGCCCTCGTAGGTGCTGACCTTGGTGTAAGTGTTTGCCTTGAGGTCATATACCCAGATGTCGCGGGTAACGGAAGATGTATGGTGCTTTCTCCAAGGGTCCTCATATCCCTTCTTGTCCTGGAAGACGATCTTGCTTCCGTCGGAGTTGAAGTTGGCTTCGTCTGCACCGGCTGCGGTGACAAGGATCGGACGACCGCCTCCAACCGGAATCTTGTAGAGGTTCTTGAACATAGATGACGGGAAACGGATGCTCTCTGCCGGAGCGAACCTGCCGCTTCCGAACAGGACATACTTTCCGTCAGGGGTGAAATCGAACGGATAGTCCGCCGTGGAGTTGTAGGTCAGACGGGTCGGAACACCACCGCCGGATGGCATGACGAATACATCGAAGTTGCCGTAAAGATCTGAAGCATAGGCGATATACTTTCCGTCTCTGCTCCATACAGGATAACCGCTGTAGTTATCTCCGCTGGTAATTGCGGTGGCAAGACCGCCCTCTGAAGAAACCTTGTACAGATTGCCCATATAGCCGAACACTATCTGGGATCCGTCTGGCGAAATTGCCGGGTTACGCAGCCATCTGACATCCTGCTGCGCGCTGGACACATTTACAAAAGCCACAAGAGCCAAAGCGGTTGCGGCAATCTTGACGATTCTTTTGAACAGTTGATTCATAAATGAGTTTGAGTTAATATTTGATTTGTTTCAATTATCTGTCACGACATAAAGATACTATAAAGAAACCATATTTAAGACGAATAAAAACTAACTTTGTGGCATTATGAAAAAAGTTTTTCTGTTCCTGGCTCCGGGATTTGAGATTCTGGAGGCCGCAGCCCCGATAGATGTGCTTGAAAGATGCAAAGTTGAGGTGGAAAAGGTCTCGCTTGAAAAAGACCTTATGGTTCCCTCCTCCCACAATATTTTCCTCAAGGCAGACTCTTTCCTCAGCGACGGGAAAGATATCCGCAGGATAGTCTCGGAAGGAGATATGGTAATTCTCCCGGGCGGTTATCCGGGATACAGGAATCTGGCTGAAAACAGCCTAGTAGGCACAATCCTCAAAGAATACGAGAAGGCAGGAAAGTTTATAGCCGCGATCTGCGGGGCGCCGTCCGCCCTGGCAGGATTCAGCATAATGAAAGGCAAGAGGGCAACCTGCCACACATCCGTCAGGGAAGAGGCAGAGAAAAACTTCAGACTGTCAACCTCAAAGACGGAGCGGGACGGCCTTCTTGTTACCGGACGCGGGGCAGGAGTGTGCCTGGAGTTCGCCTTCGAGTGCGCAAAGGCGCTGGTGGACGATGACCTCATCGCTGAGGTGAAAAGAAAAATGGAA
The DNA here is from genome assembly GCA_902789435.1 of uncultured Bacteroidia bacterium. Taxonomy (GTDB): domain Bacteria; phylum Bacteroidota; class Bacteroidia; order Bacteroidales; family UBA932; genus Egerieousia. Next base: position 2,922 of record CADAOA010000074.1, read on the forward strand.
ATCCGCTGATTATTCCAAAGAAAGCTTGTTGACTACCGGATTGCTGTAAACCTTCAGATAGAGGTTCATAAGCGGCAGCAGGCTCTCCTTCCATCTGGATAGAGTGGCGTGCATCACGTCCGCAAAATGCTTGTATTCCTCCTTGGTGTACTTGTCCGTAAACTTGAAGGTGTTGTACAGCATGTCAAATGCAATGTAGTTGGTGTTGAAAAGCTTGTATCCGCTGTATATCCTGTTGTCTATGACAGATGCTATATATGCCAGGGCCTCGTTGCGGTCCATGGATCCTGCGTTAAGAAGCTCTTCAGCAGTGATCGGCTCGCAGATCTGGATGTGGACCTTGCCTTTAGGGGAAAGGATGCCCTCCATGATGCTGCGGAAGTCCTCGTCTTTTTCCTTGATGTAAGGATGTTCCTGAGACAGGTACAGTTCCCTGACTTTCTGAGTGATACAGGTTTCCCACTCGTAGGATATGGCCATAGGCACTATGTTCAGGGCTGAGAAATTTGTGCCGATGTTACGGTCTCCGGAAAGGGAGAACATCTTCAATACGGTCTGACTGGTCTTGTCGTCTCCGTCCTTGGTACGGCCGTTACGCTGGGCGATCCACACGGAAGTGTTCCTCTCATTAAGGACGTATCTGATATAGCTGGAAAGATGCATGGAAGTCTTGAAGAAATCCTTTGTGGTTCCACGCCTGACAACCTTGAACATCCGGTTGCTCTTCCCAAAGTCAGACACAATGCCGGGCTGCATGAGATTGTCCCCGAAAGTTATCTCCGAGCAATCCAGACCACAATTGTACAAAGCTATCTGAAGCAGAGCCGCATCCAGGAGAATGTCCCTGTGATTTGAGACAAAGAGATATCCCTTGCCTTTTTCCAGATGCTCCAGTCCGTCATAGGTGAAACCGGTGGTGGTCTTCCGAATGATCGCGTTTATGGCATCGAACATGAAGTCAATCTGAAACTGGCTCACGGTCTTGAAGTTGGAGAATGCCTTGATTTTGGTCTCAACGTCCTGTCCTTCGTAGATATATGACATTACCTTCGGAAAATCCGGATCCGTGGCGATTCTCTGCATAGCAGCCGGGATTTCATCATCCCTGAAAGGACGTATGTCGTCCCATATTTCAGAAATGTCCCTAGGGGTTTTACTGTTCGTGTCCATAGTTATTCGAATACCGTCTTATCAAGCCATTCCACAAATCTGCCCTGCCATTGGAGCGCACCGGAACTTTTTGCCGGAGCGATTCCGAACCCGTGCCCACCCTTGTCGTGGAATTCAATGTGGCAAGTTACGCCTAATTTCTCTAATTCGGAAGCGAAAACATGGGAAGCTACGGGATCCACAACCTGGTCATCCTCGCAATGGAGCAGGAAAACAGGAGGGAACTCTTCTGTAACGTTCTCTTCCAGAGAGAGTTTCGCAATCAGGGATTCATCTCCCCTTAAAAGATGCTTGCGGGAAGGCTTGTGGACAAGAGGGTCTCTCATAGTGATTACCGGATAAATCATAGCCACAAAATCAGCCCTGTAATGCGGATCATCCTCCATAGCGGCGCAACCGGCCAGATGACCTCCGGCCGAAAAACCGACCGCCCCTATCCTGGTGGTATCTATGCCAAACATCTTGTAATTATCCTTCAGGTAATCCATCGTCAGGCGATAATCCTCCAGCTGATGTGGATACCTTGCACCGTAGAATCCCATCCTGTAACGCAGGACAACGGCCACAAATCCCCTGGCCGCAAACCATTTGGCCACATCATGACCTTCTCCCTTGATTCCCAGATAAGTATAACTTCCACCGGGCATTATCACCACTGCCGGACGGTTTTCTCCAGCCACTTCGGGAACATAAACGAAAGCTTTGCTGCGGTGACGGCCCTCAACCTTGCTTTCCCTGTCTTTCCAGAGCTTGTGGACATCCGCAAGCTCCTGAGAGAAAAGATCTGCCGCCAAAAACAGCAAGGCCGCTGCCAGCAGCCCCTTATACCATATCACCTTCCGACCTGTACAAATTCCTGTCATTGTCTCGTAACTTCCTAAAATCTTCATCGGCATACATCCTTCCCCTCAGGGAAGCGTAAGCCTGGGTATAGTATCTTCTGAACTCCTGGGCCTGTTTAAGCGGCCTAGGACCCCAATCATCCAATTCAGACGGCCTTATCCTGTCGCAGAACTGAAGCGCCACCTTACCTCTCCTCAAAATGTGCTCCCCCTTTGGAAGAATCTCTCCCGGACCGAAAAGCACTATCGGAAGAATCTCCATATCAAGGTCTTTGGCGAGGGAGAAAGCTCCGCTTCGGAACTTCAGTATGCTGCAGTCTTCGCTCCTGGTACCTTC
>CADAOA010000075.1 GCA_902789435.1 uncultured Bacteroidia bacterium
CAGAACCATTATGTATCATATGGATTCTCAAGCCCTATGGTCTTTATGGGCAAGAAATTCTGGACAGAGGAAATGCCGTTTTACCCTCTCCTGCAGGAACTGGTCAAAAAAGGCAAGTACAAGAATCTGATTATGACTTTAACAGACAGACTTGACCAAGTGGAAAAGTTTCTTGTCAAGTTTCGCGACAGTCTTATCGGGAAACACTGAGAAAATACAGCATCGGGTATATCTCAAGCCTGCCGATCAGCATTTCAGCCATAGATGACAATTTGACCAGAGCCGGCAAGTCTGCATAGTTTGCCATAGAACCTACATCGCCGAAGCCAGGTCCAACATTGCCAATACATGATATTGAGGCGGTAAATCCTGTCGTAAAATCCAGGCCTCCGGCCAGATTGACCGCTGTTCCAGCCGCTATTATAAACATATACAGGAAGATATATCCCATAGCGTCATTAACCTGCTCATAGCTGCGGATTATTCCGTCAACCTTTACGATCTTCACGATTCCAGGGTCAAGGGAAGTACTGATCCTTCTACGTATTCCCTTCATAGCCAACAGCGCCCTGTCTATCTTGATTCCTCCAGAAGTGGAACCGGAGCATCCGCAAATCAGAGAGCAGATAATAAGGACAGACATGGAAAGCGGAGGCCATAATGAGGTGTCCGCCGTAGCGAATCCAGTGGTAGTCGAAATCGAAACGGCCTGAAACACAGCATATCTTAAAGCTTTTCCGACTGAATCGAAACCACCGCTTATCAGGAGATCTATCGTTATTGCTATGACTGCTATCCCCACAAAGGCAAGAAAAACCCTGATGGTTTCACTTCTGAAGATGTTATGCCGGCTCCGTCTGAAGAAGGTCAGGAAAAGTATACCGAAATTCATTCCGGCCGCAAGCATCGCCAATGTCAGTATACCCTCGACAGCTAAACTGTCATAGTAGGCTATGCTTAGGTTACGGACGCAGAAACCGCACGTACTGCAGGCAGACATGGCGTTGGTCAGAGAATCAAACCAGCCCATTCCGGTTGTCATCAGAGAGATGAAAGTCGCCAATGTAAGCAGTAAATACACTACGAGCGTCCTGTGGAAAAAGAATCCGTTTCTCTCGCCTTTGAAAGCCTGGCCGGAAACATTTGAAATCTCCCTCCTGGAAAGCATGGACCAGTCCATCCTCCTCATCATAATCATGGAGAACAATGTCACGATTCCGATTCCCCCTACCCATGCAGTCGCTATCCTCCAGAACTGAAGTCCCCTCGGAAGAGACTCTATATCAGTAAGAATGGAAGCACCTGTAGTAGTAAACCCGGAGACACTTTCAAACAAGGCATCTACAAGTTCGAACTCATCTCCGTACAATAGAAACGGAAGCATACCCAAGATGCAGGCAAGAATCCAGGAGATTACAACTATACAGTTTCCTTCCTTGAATGTCAGTTTATGCTTTCCCTTGCGCACATAAATCAACGGAAATACACCCAACAGACCTGTAATCAAAGCGGAATAAAAAAGAATAATCGCACTAGGGTCTCCCGGAGTAATGCAAGCGATAATACCTGCCACAGCCATCAATGCGGAAACAAGCAGGAGAGATACCCCGATGTACCAGCAGATTATTCGTAGATTCAGATTCATAGGTAACGGTTTGATGGTACAAAGGTATTTTCCGGTTTTTCATTTATCAATACAAAAATATTTATCTTTGCATTGATAAAATCAATTGGAAATAAGTATGACTCTACAACAGTTGAAATACATCGTGGCCCTTGACCAGTGGGGCCATTTCGGTAAAGCGGCAGAGGCCTGCAACCTCACGCAATCCACTTTAAGCTTGATGATCAAGAAGTTGGAAGAAGAACTCGACATTTTGATTTTCGACAGGGAAGCCCATCCCGTAACACCCACAGAGATAGGCAGAAGAATAATAGACCAGGCCAAGGTGGTGCTTTACAATGTCAGTCAGATAACGGAGATGACTCGTTCGGAAAAAGAGAATTTGTCCGGGCCGCTTAATATCGCGATGATTTCCACAGTTGCTCCGGTACTTGTCCCGGGGCTGTTCAATTTCATAAAGAACAATTACCCATCCATATCTCTTCAGACCGAGGAGATGTTATCGGAGACCATAAAAGACAAAATCCGAAAGACAGAGGTGGATGTTGGTATACTTACAGCTCCGTTCAACGACCCTGAACTGCTGGAAATACCGGTCTATACAGAACACTTCTACGTATACGTATCAAAGAACGACCCTGCTTACGAACTGGAAAGCATAAGTTTGGATAACCTAAGGGGCAGATCTATCTGGATAATGAAAAACGGCGTGAGACTCTATGACATGTCTTCGGTAAAAGAGTTCAAGGCCGGTTCTTACGAAAGATTCTTTGAAGGAGGAAGGGTTGGGATCCTTATTCAGATAGTCAATGACAACGGCGGTCTTACCATCATTCCGGAGTCACATATAAAGTTCATAGATCCAAGCCTTCAGAGTTGCATAAAGCCAATCGTTGAGCCTGCATTAAAAAGGACGATAGCCCTTGCTATACGCAAAGACTATGTCCATGAGGCTATGCTCAACGTTGTACTAAGAGCTCTCAAGACCATCGTTCCGGCAAGGCTTAAGGAAAGCGCTGTCAAGAAAGAATGGCTGAAACTCTGATTATTTCATCTGTTCGGCGAGGACTTTTTCCAGATCCTGACGGTTAATGTTGCCGTCAATGCAGATAAAAGTGGTCTCTTCCTGGTCAATGGCGTACATCACGAAACTGTTCACGGTCTTCTGGTCTCCCACCGTGTACATCTTCATCGTCTGCCCATTATCCTTTGCTTCCATAAGAAGCTCGTATTTTTTGGAAGAGACAAACTTCTTCACGTCATTTGCCAGAGCTTCCCTGATGGCAGGATTCTCGCTGCTGAGGATGTACATCCCGGTAAGGGTCCTGACCACTGGCGCCAGGTCCACGGTTCCGTCCTCCACATCTGCTTTTATTTCAGGGAGTTTACCAATAAGCTTGAACATTGCCGGAGAAATGTAGACGGCACTCACGCCATCGTTGTCAGAATACTTCTCATAGATGTTCCTTCCTGTCTGGGCGAAGGAGGTGATTGTTACAAGCAGCAGTGCTGCAACTGTCAATATGCGTTTCATTTTTCTTTGATTTTTCTGATTATTTCAATTGGTTTTTCCATTTTACGGGCTGCCTGGGCAGTCTTGTCAGCAGCTTTGGACATTTCGCCTGAAATACGGCTGAATGCCTTTTCCACTTCAGCATAGGCAAGGTACGGATCGTCGAAGGTATCCTTAAGTTCTGTCTGGGCAGGATTATGGAGGAATACTGCGGCAACAGTGCAGGCTGCGGCAACGGCAAGGCCGGTTATCCATCTGGTCCTCAGCGATGTAGCTGGAGTATCACCCTTTCCGGCATCTTCAGAGACCTTCTGGGAAAGCAGCGTTTCCGCTATCCGGCTCTCCAATCCTGAAGGAACGGGGACGGAATTGTCGGAGGCCAACTTCAGAAGATCCTCTACTTCCATCATCTCTATATCTTCTATTTTTTTCATAACTTGTTTTTCAACGATTTCCTTGCTCTTGAAAGCATTACTCTTATTGTAAGGTAATTCAGTTTTGTTATCTGGGCAATCTGATCATAAGTTTTTCCTTCGACCAGACGGAGAACGAGAATCTGCCTCTGCCTTTCCGGAAGGGACTTTACTGCCGCCAGTACCTTCTCCAGCCTATGCCGGGAATCGATTCTTTCGTCTTGAGGAACCTCTTCCTCCTTTTCCGGAATAAAAGCCGGATGAACTTCCTTTCTTGAAGAGCGAATGCGGTCTATGCAGATATTCTTCAGGATAAGAGCGCAGTATGCCATCGGGTTTCTGATGGAGTCCAGACCATCCCTCATTTTCCAGAGTTTCAGGTACAGATCCTGGAGAGCGTCTTCAGCTTCTGTCTGATTCTCAAGGATATGGTAAGCAATCCTATAGAGTCCGCCGGAAAGGCTCAGATAATCCCTATGGAAAACAGCCTCTGTCATTTTGCCGTTGCCTTGGAAATATCCTCAAGGTTGAATGAGCCTACAAGGAAGATGAAAGTTCCGTCTGTCGGGGAGAAAATGCCAACATCGCTGACCTTTCCGGTCTTTTCATTAAAAGTTCCATAGATGCGCATTGTTTCCCCATCGTCCTTGGCTTCCATCAGAAGTTCCACACCCTTGAGCATCTTCTCAACTTTGCCGTTAATCTTTTGTTTTAATACTGCTTCCGCATCCTCGTAAGAGATAATAGTCAGCCCCTTTATGCCCTTGAAAGCAGTAAGGGCTTCTCTTGTATCCTTATCGTTCCCGTCTGCCATTGCAGCCACACCCTTTAGAAGAGCCGTGCCGAGCCTCCCTATTTCAATTACCTCGACACCCTGTTTGCCGCGGTATTGGGAAACGAGAGACGATACTTTGACTTTTGAAATCTTTCCTCCCGGAACCAAGGCGAATGTCATCACCGGAACCAGAAGAAACGCCAACACTATTATTGCCTTTTTCATAATCACTGGTTTTTATTGTAACGGGGAATCTCCCCTGTTCTGCAATAAAGACGGAAAAGGGAGAAAAATGTTATCGCCGACAATAAAAATAATTATTTAACCCTGAGCTTGCGGCCTGTCTTAAGAACGGTTTTCTTTGTTATTCCGTTAAGGCGGCATAGCTTGTCAATGGTTGTCTTGTAGCGCTTTGCGATACCATAGAGAGTGTCTCCGTTCCTTACCGTATGGTATTTGGCGGTGTTTTCCTCCTTTGGAATATCTGCCGGCTGGACGGCCTGTACAGGTCTGCTCTCCTTGGTCATCTTAGGGATTCTGGCTCCCTCGTTGCTTACTGTACGCCAGGTTCCGCTTCCGTCCAGTATAACGGTGACGGAGGAATCAGGCTTTGTCATCCTGCCATCCGCATCTATATAGAACCAACGTCCGTTTTCAAGCATAACCACCTGGCGGTCTGCTGCAGAAGCCTCGACATAAATGGTATCCTGCGGCTCGTCGATGCCCGTAGAAGGCCTTGGAGCCCCACCAGGAACAATATCCGGCAGAATTCTTCTGGCCCCCAGGAAGCGCTCCCTGTAATAGGTTTCACTATAATTGGAGATGGTAATTCCCTTCTTTGTGGATGCGTGAATGAACCTGAAATCCCGTCCTG
>CADAOA010000076.1 GCA_902789435.1 uncultured Bacteroidia bacterium
ATGGAGACACCGGAGTTGGATGAGGTTTACGACCTGCCTTATACCATGCTTCCGCATCCGAGATATAAGGGCAAGACCATTCCGGCTTATGAAATGATAAAGAACTCGGTGACAATCCACCGCGGATGCTTCGGAGGCTGCAGTTTCTGCACCATAGCCGCTCATCAGGGGAAATTCATCCAGAGCCGTAGCCGTGACTCCATTGTCAAGGAAATAGAGCAGTTAAAGACTCTTCCCGGCTTTGCCGGCAATCTTTCCGATGTCGGAGCTCCATCTGCCAATATGTACCGTATGGGAGGAAAGGACAAAACCTTGTGTTCCAAGTGCAAGCGCAAATCATGTCTCTATCCGCTCATGTGTCCGAACCTGGATCATTCCCACAAAGCCTTGACAAAGCTTTATCGCGATATAGATTCAATTAAAGGGGTAAGGCATTCCTACATCGGAAGCGGTGTTCGCTATGATCTTCTCATGGATGAAAAAGGCTTCCTGGACGAAGACTCCAGAGTTTATTTCAAGGAGTTGATATCAAGACATATAAGTGGGCGCTTCAAGGTCGCTCCGGAACATACGGAAGACCATATCCTGAACCTTATGAACAAGCCTTCTTTCTCACTGTTTGTGGTAATGAAGAAAGAGTTCGAGAAGATTTGCGCCCAGACTGGCCTTAACCAGCAGATTATTCCTTATTTCATTTCTTCCCATCCGGGATGCCGGCTGTCTGACATGAAGGCGCTGGCATCCAACAAAGCCCTCAGGGGAGTGCTTACGGAGCAGGTTCAGAGTTTCACTCCAACGCCTATGACACGCAGTTCCGTGATGTTCTACACGGGTCTTGAGCCTAATACTCTGAAACCTTTGTTCGTAGAGAAGGACATCGAGCGGCAGCGGCAGCAGAAATCCTATTTTTTCAAGAAATAGGTCAAATTGTTTTGCGATTCAAAAAAATACCTTATAATTGCAATACAAAATATACCCGACCTATTTTTAATCTTTTGAAAGTGACTACTGTTAAGAAGACTCAGAAAAAGGAGGCTGCAAAGGCTCCTGCCAAGAAGGCTGCCGTAAAGGCTCCAGCCAAGAAAACTGCCGTTAAAGCTCCAGCCAAGAAGACTGCCGTTAAAGCTCCAGCCAAGAAGGTTACTGCCAAGGCTCCGGCCAAGAAGGTTGCTGTCAAGGCTCCGGCCAAGAAGGTTGCTGTCAAGGCTCCGGCCAAGAAGGTGGCTCCTGCCAAAAAGGTTGTAGCCAAGGCTCCGGCCAAGAAGGCTGTCGTAAAGGCCCCAGCCAAGAAAACTGCCGTTAAAGCTCCGGCTAAGAAGGTTGTAGCCAAAGCTCCGGCAAAGAAAGTTGCGGTAAAGACACCAGAAAAGAAGGTCGTGGCAAAAGCGCCTGTAAAGAAAGCCCCGGCCAAGGCTCCTGAAACCAAGACGGTTGTCAAGGCACCTGTAAAGAAACCGGTTCAGCCTGAATCCAATCTCGACAAGAAAATAATAAAGCCAAATACAGTTTCAACAAAAGCCGGTTCTCCTGTGGTAATGACTACAGAAAGACCTAAGAACGTAGGTGTTCCAGCTTCTATGCAGCATAAGAGAAGGCTCGTTGTAAGCTACTCCAAGATGAAGGAGGAAGTTGCAGCCGCTTTCAAGGAAAAGTATCCGAAGGGCTATTCAGACTATATGGGCGACCTGTTCAGGGTCGAACCTCCGATCGGCGATCCTTTCTACGCAATTACCCTGGAAACGGAAGATTCCGTATATCTTATCAAGATGGTTGTGAATGTAGATAAGGCTGAGGACGCCCAGAAGAGTCTCTTCCCTGATGCCGACGCTTCGGATGACATTCCAACCGAGGGCGAGACCTTCCCGGATGACAATACGGAGAATATGTCGGACTCTGACGATGACACCGAGTAGCCGTCCAAATATTTTCAAAAGGATATCACACTCTGTTAGAGTATGGCTGGAGAGGATGCCCGAGACCCGGGAGGTCCTCCTCCTTGCTTTTATAGTGGGCCTTGGATGCGGTCTTGCAGCAACGTTGCTGCTGGAAGCAATCCATCTGGTACAGTGGGTTTTAGTGGGATGGTTCAAGACTCCGGCTTCAAGCTGGCTCTACTTGGTTTACCCTGGAGTAGGTATGCTGATAGCTTACCTGCTTGTAAGATATCTGATAAAAGACAATATCGGTCATGGAGTTACCAAAGTTCTGCTGGCAATCTCAAGATACGATTCCAAGATCAAGCCTCACAACACGTGGTCTTCTATACTCACAAGCGCCATTACGATCGGTTTCGGAGGCAGTGTGGGAGCGGAGGCTCCGATAGTGTATACCGGTGCTGCAATCGGCTCAAACATAGGCAGAAAGGCTGGCCTTACATACAAGAGCGTAACCCTTCTGCTGGGATGCGGAGCGGCTGGCGCCATTGCCGGAATCTTCAAGGCTCCTATGGCGGGAGTGCTGTTCACCCTGGAGATACTGCTGTTCAATATGTCGATGACCAGTATTCTTCCCCTTGTTTTGAGCAGCGTTACCAGCACAACGGTTACCTATCTTCTTATGGGAGATGCGGTTGCGTTTGACAACACGCTCACTCCGTTCATTCTGGGCAATATTCCGTTCTACGTGATATTTGGAATACTCTGCGGCTTTGCTTCACTGTATTTCACCAGGACAACACTGTATACGGAAGATAAGGTGAAGGCCATCTCCAATCCTTTCACCCGCTGGGCTCTGTGCGCAATAGGGCTGGGAATAATGATTTTCCTTTTCCCTCCGCTCTACGGCGAGGGTTATGGAGTGCTTACAGATTTGCTCAACGACAACGATATGCACTCTGTGGGAAATACCGTATTCGCATCGCTGTTTGATTGGCCTTGGACCCTTCCTATATTCTTTGCCTTGGTATTCCTGGTCAAGGTGTTCTCCATGAGTTTCACCAATGCCGGCGGCGGAGTGGGAGGAACCTTTGGTCCTACATTGTTCATGGGCGGAATCTTTGGCTTCGTGATAGCCCGCAGCTCGAATCTGCTTGGTTTGGATCTTCCTGAGACCAACTTTGTGCTGGTGGGAATGGCAGGCCTTATGGCAGGCGTTATGCAGGCCCCTCTGACTGCGATCTTCCTTATCGCCGAGATAACAGGAGGTTACACCCTTCTTATGCCTCTGATCATTACCTCGGCAATATCTTATGCTACTATCCGGATATTCGAGCCTTATTCCATCTATACCAAGCGAATTGCCAAGAGAGGATACCTTCTCACCCACGATTCGGACAAGGCCGTGCTCACCCTTCTGAAAATAGATAATGTGCTGGAAACCAATTTCTCTCCGATAGAGGAAGGGGCAACATTGGGAGATATACTGCCTGTTATATCTAATTCAAGCAGAGATATTTACCCGGTTCTTGACAAAGAGGGCCGGCTGCTTGGCACAGTTTGGCTCAACGATGTGAAGAAAGACATGTTTGACAGCTCCAATTACTCCAGACCGGTTTCGGACTATATGGAAAAGGAGGAAATCTGTGCCCATTACGATGACAGGATGGAGGATGTGATGAATAAATTCGAGCAGACCGGCGGCTGGAATCTTCCTGTTATAGACAAAGAAGGCAAATGGAAAGGCTTTGTATCAAAGTCCCATATATTCTTTGCCTACAGGGAAAGGCTCCATGAAGTTAGTCACGACTGATTATGAATACACTTTACATAAATTTCATAGCGGATAAGCTGGGCGTAAAGCCTTGGCGGGTAGAGAACTGTATCCAGCTCCTGGAAGAAGGGGCGACTGTTCCTTTCATTTCACGTTACAGGAAAGAGGCCACCGGAACGATGACAGACGTGGAGGTGGCAGAGACCAATTTCCATTACCAGAAGTTCCTGGAACTTGACAAGAGGAAAGAGGCTGTGGCCAAGAGCATTGAGGAGCAGGGCAAGATGACGGATGAACTGAAGGGCTTGATAGACAGTTGCGTGGAAGCACAGAGACTGGAAGATATCTATCTGCCGTATCGTCCGAAGAGACGAACCAGAGCTTCAGTGGCTAAGGAAAAAGGGCTGGAACCGCTTGCACAGAAGATGCTTTCCCTTCAGGTAGAGGACATCCGGAAAGAGGCGGAGAAGTTTGTCAAGGAAGGGGTAGCAGATGTGGATGAGGCCCTTCAGGGAGCCCGCGACATCATCGCCGAGCAAATTTCAGAGAACATAGAGATTAGGGAAGAACTCCGTTCTTATTACGGAAGGAGCGGTGTACTCAAGACAAAACTCATAAAGGGTAAGGAGGAAGAAGGGGAGAAATATAGCAACTACTTCAATTACTCGTCCTATCTTTCCAAAATGCCTTCTCACAGGGTACTCGCGATTCTAAGGGCAGAGAACGAGAAGATTCTGTCGGTGAGGGTGGAAACTGATCCTCAGATATCGCTGAAGATAATCAACAGATTGTTCTACAAAGGGAAAAGATATCCCGCCCGCCAGCTTTTTGATGAGCTGAAACTTGCTCAGGAAGATAGTCTTACTCGTCTTTTGGATCCTTCCATCGAGAACGAGACCCTGAAGGCGGCCAAGGAAAGGGCAGACCTGGAAGCTGTTAAGGTTTTCGGAGAGAATCTCAAGCAGCTGCTTCTGGCAGCTCCGGTCGGACAGAAAAGGACTATGGCCATAGACCCTGGTTTCAGGACAGGTTGCAAGGTGGTTTGCCTGGATGACAAAGGAGAACTGCTGCATCACGATGTAATCTTCCCGCATCCTCCGGTTAATCAGAAAATGGAGGCTATGCGCAAGGTTATGGAAATGGCGGAAAAATATGATATTGAGGTAATCGCGATAGGTAATGGAACGGCAGCCAGGGAAACCGAGGCCTTCATCCGCCGACTGAGTTACGACAAACCTGTTAAGATTTATTCTGTAAGCGAAGATGGAGCATCAATCTATTCAGCTTCAGAGACTGCCAGGGAAGAGTTCCCACAAGAGGATGTTACCGTAAGGGGCGCGGTTTCGATCGGACGACGCCTTATGGACCCCCTGGCCGAACTGGTGAAAATAGACCCTAAGTCTTTGGGAGTGGGTCAGTACCAGCATGATGTGGACCAGACTCTTCTGAAGCAGAAACTGGACGATGTGGTGGAATATTGCGTTAACACTGTGGGCGTTAACTTGAACACTGCCAGCAGGCACCTGCTCTCGTACGTTTCCGGAATCGGTCCAGCGCTTGCTTCCAACATAGTGAGTTACAGGGCTTCCAACGGTGCGTTCTCTTCAAGGGGACAGCTTATGGAGGTGCCTCGTCTTGGGCAGAAGGCCTATCAGATGGCTGCCGGTTTCCTCAGGATTCCTGGAGCCGATAATCCTCTGGACAATTCCGCAGTCCATCCAGAACGTTACGCCCTGGTTGAGAAAATGGCTAAGGATGCCGGATGTAAGGTATCTGACCTTATCGGCAACACTCAGAAGATTGACTCGATGAATCTTGAAGATTATGTCTCCGACAATGTGGGGCTTCCTACCCTTAAAGACATAGCCCAGGAGCTGAAAAAGCCTGGAAGGGATCCAAGGGAAAGCGCCAAAGACTTTGAGTTCTCTTCTGAAATATCTACCATTGAGGACCTTAAGGAAGGTATGGTTCTTCCAGGAATAGTCACGAACCTTACGGCTTTCGGAGCCTTCGTAGATATCGGAATCAAACAGAACGGACTTATCCACATATCCAATATGGGGAAGAAATATGTCCGTGACGCTTCCGAGGTGCTGAAACTTCACCAGCAGATTACGGTGAGCGTAATGGGCGTGGATCTCCGCCGCCAGAGGATACAGTTGAGGCTAGTCGAGTAGAAAATGGCCTCTTTCTGATTATATTTGTAGGATTAAACAAAATACCATTATGTCAGACAAGCTGGTTGTCATCCCTACATACAATGAGAGGGAGAATATAGAGAAAATCACCCGCAAGGTATTTTCTCTGGACGGGAATTTCCATATACTGATTGTAGACGACGGTTCTCCGGACGGGACCGCAGATATTGTCAAGGGTCTTCAGGCTGAATTCCCTGAGCGGCTTCACCTGATCCAGCGGAGCGGAAAACAAGGTCTTGGAACTGCATATATTACCGCCTTCAAATGGGCTTTGGAAAAGGGATACGGTTATGTGTTCGAGATGGATGCGGATTTTTCACATAATCCTGATGATCTGATTCGCCTTTACAAGGCATGTGCAGAA
>CADAOA010000077.1 GCA_902789435.1 uncultured Bacteroidia bacterium
GTTGTTACCCCAGATCCATACCGGCTGAAGGAGGTTCTGGGCAATTCTGCCGTATGAGCTGTACGGGGCCAGAAGGGCGACCAGGCTCGCGATTCCGAAGACGATAGCGAGGATGAAAATACCCAGCACAGTGTACCTTAGCCAGTTCTTGGCCTTGGAATAGGTGTAGCGGTTTTTCTTTGCTTTCTTGCCCATCCATCCGAATATGTCCTGAAGTACGCCCAGCGGGCAGATGACAGAGCAGTAGATTCTTCCGAAGACAAGGGTGAGAACAACCAGCGCGGCGATAATCACGACATTAAGTGCCAGGACAGCCGGAAGGAACTGCACCTTGGCCATCCATCCAAGATACAGATGTAGCGTTCCCGAAAAGTCGAGAAACAAAAGCGTAACCAGTATGAAGAAAATGGAGGCGAGTGTTACGCGGATTTTTCTTAACATAGGTTATATTATTTTACTTTGAGTTTCTTTCCTGCGTGGATAGTGGACTTTGCAGTGAGTCCGTTCATCTTCAGCAGATCGTTCAGGCTCATGTTGTTTTTCTTCGCGATGCCGTAGAGCGTATCACCTTTCTTTACAGTGTAGGTCCTTGTTCCGCCACCAGAACTCTTGGCAGTGCTTCCACTGGACTTAGATGAAGATCCGCTTGAGGCAGAGGATGAAGAAGAACGCGGTGCGCTGGAAACAGCATTGCGGTAAATGATGAGCGTACGTCCGGTTTTCACCGTCTTGGTCTTGGCGGACATATTATTCCAGTCTTTGATCTGGGCAACTGTCACGCCATACCTCTTGGCGATTGACGCCAAAGTCTGGCCCTTGCGGACCTTATGGTAGATCCTGGTGCTGCCGCCATCCTGACCGCTCTTGTAGTTGCTGTAGACTATAGGGTTGAAGAAAATGCTATCCTTATAGTTATAGATAGTCTTCTCGTTATCCACGAAAGCGGCGGTGTAGTTGTAAGGGAGGCGGAGGAGCATTCCCTTGCTGTCTCCAGGGATGATGTCGCGCAGATACTGAGGGTTCAGTTCCCTCAGTTCCTGGACCGGAATGCCGATAACCTCGGAAATCTGCTCGAAGTGCAGGTTCTTGTGGATCATGAAGGTGTCCACGTGAGCCGGCATGGAAGGCTTGTCAGGAACTATGTTGTAGTTCTGGTAGTACTTGAGCATATAGAGCGCTCCCACGAAGGATGGCATATAGCCCCTGGTTTCTTTAGGAAGGTAAGGGTAGATAGACCAGAAATCCTTGGTTCCGGCTCTCCTTATGGCCTTGGTAACGTTTCCTGCACCGCAGTTGTAGGATGATATCGCCAGAGCCCAGTCGCCGAAGATAGTGTAGGAATCCTTGAGTAACCTTGCTGCCGCGTCGCAGCTCTTTTCTGGATCGAACCTTTCATCGATATAGGAGTCAACCTGCAGGTTATACTGCTTTGCTGCAGAATAAATGAACTGCCACAGACCCTTGGCATTTGCGCTAGAAACCGCGAACGGGTTCAGGGCTGACTCTATGATTGCCATCGCTGCCAGTTCCTTAGGAAGACCGTAGGAGTCGAAGATATTCTCGAAGATAGGCAGGTAGTAGGATGCCAGACCGAGCATATTGGCTGCTCTCTTCGGCATCCTTTCCGTGTAGAGGATTATGTAGTTCTTCACCACGCTGTTGTATGGCAGCGAGATGAAGGAATTCATCTTCTTGAGATTCTCGATATATACCTCGTCAGGGATGTTGCTGGTATAATTGGCGGTCTCCACGTCTTCCGTTGCAGGAAGGTTGGCGGTCGCCATCTGCCTCTGCAGGTAGTAGATGCTAAGAAGGCTGTCCGGATTCTCGCCCGGGGTTACGTTTTCATAAAGCTCTGAATTGAGAAAACCTATGTTGCCCGGGTTGATTGTGTCTTCTGCGGCTGTAGTGTCAGTCAATTCTATCTCACTGTCTTCCAGAACTCTCTGGAGGGAGTCAATAACCCTTTTGAGTTTCTGGTTCTCTTTAAGGAGTTCTTTCCTTGTCTGTGAGTAGGATTGTGTAGTGGTAACGGCAACGCAGAAGATAGCCGTCAAAATCAGGAGTGCGAGTCTTCTCATTTTCATTATCTGTCTCTTTTCAAATTCCTAAAAAGTTATGTCCAGGGTAAATCCCACTTTGGAATTGCTGTAAGCCGGATCATATGTATACAATCCGGTTGAAGGCAATTCCGGGGTGATGACATCCGGATGGACATTGAAGGTGATGTCGTCCGAAATATCAAAATGCGAGAAATGGGCAAACACGTTGGCGTCTATCACATTCAGTATGTAGATAAGCGCCGTGGAAAGCACGGAGTAGTCTCTGTTGCGGCGGTAATAGTCCCTGAACCATACCATATTCTCCGGTGTCATGTGACCTGTGTAAGTACCTTCCCCGTATTCGCGGTACATTTTGCGGTAACGCTTGTACTGCTTCTGGTTAAATGCCCAGCAGTATCCGCTGATGGTGAAGCCGGCATAGTAAATCGGGATATGCCAGTAGTCTCCGTTATATGCCTGTCCTAGCCCCGGCAACAGGGAGGCGTAGAAGGAAGCCCTTGCCGGAAGCGGCTTCTCGTATGACTTGTAGCTTACGGTAACGTCCATAAGCTGGCCCCAGTAGCTTGCCACGGCTCCCCAGATGAAGAGGTTTCTGGTTTCCCTGTCCTTGTTCAGGCCGTTCTTCTTCCATTTCTTGTTAAAGGCGACAGCTCCACCGATACATCCTCCAAGGGTTCCGTAAACTATAGGGAGTTTCCAGTAATCGCGGTTGTAGATCTGGCCGGTTCCCGGCAGCACCATTGCCCCGAAGAAGGTGTTGGAAAGCGTCATCGAATCCTTATGGGCCAGGGATTTGACGAACCTCTTTATGGTAAACTGCCTGACAGTGGAGTCCACTTCATATTCCGTGGTGTCCACCATATTGTCAATGGCGGAGCGCATCGTTCCGGCTGCGTTTGCATTTGGGTTGAACTGCGCGTAAGTGGCTGTACTGCACAACAATAAAGCCATTAAGGCAGCGGCAAATCCAGATATGTGTCTTCTAATGCTCACGATGCTGTTTTACTGCAAATTATGTTCCTTAAGCACTTTCAGGAAGGAGGCGAGCTGGTCTTCATCGCGATATTTAAGTATCACTTCTCCTCCCTTTTCCTTAGCTTTTACCGTAACTTTTCCGCTGAAGAATCTCCCCAGCACCTCTCCTGCCGAAACAGCGGCCTGCCCTGGTTTGAAAGTGGCCTTAATAGTCTTTTCAGTCTTCGGCGATGAGAGTTTCCTCACCAGATCTTCCGTCTGCCTGACTGAAAGTTCATCGGCGACAATGCTGTCCACTATTCTCTTCTGGGTATTGGCATCTTCCACTCCCAGCAGGGCTTTGGCGTGACCCATAGAGATGGCCCCGCTTTTTACCGCCAGCTGGATTTCAGGCTGTAGCTTAAGAAGTCTCAAGTAGTTGGCAATGGTAGCCCTGTTTTTTCCCACCCTCGGCGACAGGGCTTCCTGGGTGAGGTTGCATTCTTCTATCAGTCTCTGGAAACTTATGGCGATGTCTATCGGGTCCAGGTCTTCTCTCTGGATATTTTCAACCAGGGCCATTTCCAGCATTGAATTCTCGTCCGCATCCTTTACATAGGCCGGGATGGTCTTCAGTCCGGCGGCCTTGCTGGCCCGGTATCTTCTTTCTCCGCTGATTATCTGATATCTTCCTATGGAAACCTTCTTTACCGTAATCGGCTGGATCACACCCATCCTGGAGATGGAATCCGTAAGTTCCTGAAGCCTTTCCCTGTCGAATTCGCTTCTGGGCTGGAAGGGATTAGGGGATATCTGCTCAAGATCCAGCTCTCTGACGGATGTAAGATGCGACGCTCCTTCCGGCTGCAGGGTCTTTTCCTGACCTGCTCCCGGAATCAGTGAGTCCAGTCCTCTGCCGAGCCCTCTTCCAAGACCTTTGTTGTTCTTTGATGTCATATCTGCTGGTTCTTGGCTATCACCTCCTTGGCGAGATTAAGGTAATTGTTTGATCCGTTGCTCATAGCATCGTACAGGATAACAGGCTTTCCATGGCTCGGAGCTTCGCTGAGCCTTACGTTACGGTTGATTATGGTCTCGAATACCATTGCCCCGAAATGTCTTCTCACATCCTCTGCCACCTGGTTGGCCAGTCTTAGCCTGGAGTCGAACATAGTCAGCAGGAAGCCCTCTATGGTAAGGTCTGGATTCAGCTCGATCTGGGTGAGCTTGATGGTGTTGAGAAGTTTTCCAAGGCCCTCCAGCGCAAAGAATTCGCTCTGGATAGGAATGATCACGGAATCCGAAGCCACCAGGGCGTTTATCGTCACCGTAGCCAGTGAAGGGGCGCAGTCTATGATTATATAATCGAACTTGTCCCTTATGTGTGCGATGGAGTTTTTCAGGACATTGGCCCTGTCTTCCTGAGACTCTATTTCTTCAACCAGTTCTATCTCCGCTCCAGCAAGGTTGATGTGGGACGGAGCCACATAGAGGTTCTTGATCTCGGTTTCCAGCAGGATTTCCTCAATCTGGCGGGTTCCTATCAGAACTTCGTAAATGGTCTTCTTGTCTGTCGAGTTAGGGTTGAAATTCAGTCCCGAGGTGGCATTTGCCTGAGGATCCGCATCTATCAGCAGAGTC
>CADAOA010000078.1 GCA_902789435.1 uncultured Bacteroidia bacterium
AAGAAAGGCGATAGCTAAATTGTAGCTATTCTATCAACCCAGGGAAAGGTCAAATGATAGTCTCCTGTGCTTCAATTTTGGCGACACATAGGCGACAGATTGGGCTATTTTACTCCATTTTTAAGGCTTTCTGGGGTTCTATTAAGAGAGGTGGAAAGCTGCTCGGCGATGGTGTCTTGTAACTCCCTGAGATTCAACAGCCCCCTATTATTACCCCGTGAAAAAGAAGGGGTAATATTTCAGAAGCCCTGAAAATCAACCTATTGCATAGCACCATCGCCGAGCATCCCCATTCGCTGAAAAAAGGTTAGTCCTTTTGTTAGTCCTTTCATAAAAGAACAAGCACCTACATTGCTGTAAGTGCTTGATTTTGAATTGTGGGCCCAGAAGGGCATGATCCTCCGACCCCCTGATTATGAGTCAGGTGCTCTAACCAACTGAGCTATGAGCCCCAATCCAGCGGACAGGTTCCGCTATTTCAAACGCAAAGATAAAGATTTTTCTTTATCTGCATTCTTTACGACAAGAGTCTGATGCGTATCAGACTTTGATCTCGACTTCCACACCGCTCGGAAGTTCAAGCTTCATCAAAGCGTCAACAGTCTTTGCTGAAGATGAATAGATGTCCAGAAGACGGCAGAAAGAATTGAGCTCGAACTGCTCTCTGGCCTTCTTGTTAACGAAGGTAGAGCGGTTGACGGTGAAAATCTTCTTGCTGGTCGGAAGTGGAATAGGACCGCTTACGATTGCACCTGTAGCCTTTACAGTCTCAACGATGCGTGCTGCTGACTTGTCAACCAGAGCGTGATCGTATGACTTAAGTTTAATTCTAATCTTTTGGCTCATTTTTATCTATTTTTAAATATTATCAGTTATCGACGATCAGTCCTCATCATCCACGAATTTAGTTCCGGCCTTGTCGATGATTTCCTTGGCAAGGTTAGAAGGAAGTTCTGCATAATGAGAGAATTCCATTGTACTTGTAGCTCTACCGGAAGAAAGTGTACGGAGAACGGTCACATAGCCGAACTGCTCGCTGAGCGGAACCTTGGCCTTTATAATCCTGGCACCGCCTCTTGAGTCCATGTTGGTGATCTGTCCTCTTCTCTTGTTGAGGTCTCCGATTACGTCTCCCATATACTCTTCAGGTGTAACCACCTCAAGGGCCATGATAGGTTCCATAAGAACCGGAGCTGCCTTTCTTGCGGCTTTGCGGAACGCCTGACGGGCGCAGATCTCAAATGAGAGCTGGTCTGAATCCACAGGGTGGAAGCTACCGTCCTTGAGGACTACCTTCATTGAGGTAACCTCGTAGCCGGCAAGAGGGCCGTTCTGCATTGCTGCCTTGAAGCCCTTCTCTACAGCCGGGATGAACTCTCTAGGAACGTTTCCGCCCTTTACTTCATCCACAAACTGGAGTCCTGTAACACCTTCGTCTGCAGGACCAAGCTCTACGATGATATCCGCAAACTTTCCACGGCCACCCGTCTGCTTCTTGAAGACCTCTCTGTGCTGGACAGTCTGCGTAACAGCCTCCTTGTAGTTCACCTGAGGTGCACCCTGGTTGATCTCTACGCCAAACTCTCTCTTCAGACGGTCTACAAGAATCTCCAGATGAAGCTCACCCATACCACTTATAATGGTCTGGCCGGTCTCCTGGTCTGACTTGACGGTGAAGGTAGGATCTTCCTCGGCCAGTTTGCCGAGAGCGATACCGAGCTTGTCAAGGTCTCCCTGAGTCTTAGGCTCCACTGCCAGTCCGATAACCGGATCAGGGAATACCATAGACTCGAGCACTATAGGATGCTTCTCCTCGCATACGGTATCTCCGGTATGGAGGTCCTTGAATCCTACAACTCCGCAGATGTCTCCAGCCTCTACAAAATCAATAGGATTCTGCTTGTTGGAGTGCATCTGGTAAAGTCTTGTAACTCTCTCCTTCTTGCCGCTTCTTGTGTTGAGCACGTACGATCCGGCATCCAGACGTCCAGAGTAAGCTCTCATATAGGCCAGTCTTCCAACAAATGGATCCGTTGCAATCTTGAATACAAGACCGCAGAACGGCTCGCTTGCGGAAGGCTTTCTCTCAGTTTCTTCGTTGTTCCTTGGGTTGGTGCCCTTTACATTGCCCTTGTCCAGCGGACTAGGAAGGTACCTGACTACGGCATCCAGGAGGAATTGCACACCCTTGTTCTTGAATGAAGAACCGCAGCAAATAGGAACGATTTCCATAGAAACTGTTCCCTTCCTGATTGCTGCTATGATCTCTTCCTTGGTAATCGTCTGGGGATCGTCGAAATATTTCTGCATCAGAGCCTCGTCGAACTCTGCTGCGGTCTCGAGGAGGTTGTTCCTCCACTCTTCCGCCTCAGCGACCAGCTCTGCAGGAATATCCTTTATCTCGTAATTGACAAGCTCCTTGTTGTCCGTATCGTAGAAGTAAGCCTTCATGTCGATAAGGTCAATGATGCCCTGGAACTTCTCCTCCGCTCCGATAGGGAGGCAGATTGGAACCGCATGGGCGCCGAGCTTGTTCTTTATGTCATCTACTACGCCCATGAAGTCTGCACCTACACGGTCCATCTTGTTTACATAGGCGATCTTTGGAACACTGTACTTGTCTGCCTGTCTCCAGACGGTCTCGCTCTGAGGCTGGACACGTCCTACAGCGCAGAAAGTAGCAACCGTACCGTCCAGAACACGCAGAGATCTCTCCACCTCTACGGTGAAGTCCACGTGACCCGGAGTGTCGATAAGGTTGATCTGGTATTTTTCATTGTTGTACTGCCAGAATGCAGTGGTAGCTGCAGAAGTGATGGTAATACCTCTCTCCTGCTCCTCAACCATCCAGTCCATTGTGGCTGCACCGTCATGAACCTCACCAATCTTGTGAGTCTTACCAGTGTAGTAAAGGATTCTTTCAGATGTGGTTGTTTTACCGGCATCTATGTGGGCCATGATGCCGATGTTTCTCGTATATTTAAGGTCTCTTGCCATTGTTTAAGCTGCTTTCCTTAAAATACTAGAAACGGAAATGAGCGAATGCCTTGTTGGCCTCAGCCATCTTGTGCATATCCTCTTTTCTCTTGAAGGCACCACCTTCATTATTATATGCTGCCATTATCTCCGCCGCTAACTTTTCAGCCATCGACTTGCCCGGACGTTTGCGAGCGTAAAGAATCATGTTCTTCATACTCAGCGAGATCTTTCTCTCCGGACGCACTTCCGTAGGAACCTGGAAATTGGCGCCACCGACTCTGCGGCTCTTTACCTCGATCTGCGGGGTAACGTTTTCAAGCGCTTTCTTCCAAATTTCCATAGGAGCCTTGCCAGAATCTTTCATCTTCTCGCCGATCATGTCGATAGAATCGTAAAAAATAGCGTAAGCGATACTCTTCTTCCCCTGCAACATAAGGTTGTTCACGAAACGGGTAACCATTACATCGTGATACTTAGGATCTGGAAGTAGAATCCTCTTTTTAGGCTTTGCTTTTCTCATTTTGGAAATGTTTTAATAGTTGATGACTTACTTCTTAGCTTTTGGCCTCTTTGCTCCGTAGAGTGAACGACCCTGCTTGCGGCCGTCTACACCTGCGGTATCCAAGGCGCCCCTAAGAATGTGATAACGTACTCCAGGAAGGTCCTTAACACGACCGCCGCGAACCAGCACGATGCTGTGTTCCTGCAGGTTGTGGCCTTCTCCTGGGATGTAGGCATTCACCTCTTTCTGGTTGGTAAGCCTTACTCTGGCAACTTTTCTCATCGCTGAGTTAGGCTTCTTAGGAGTTGTTGTGTAAACACGTACACAAACTCCTCTCTTCTGAGGGCTGGAATCCAGAGCGCGAGACTTGGACTTAGTCACAATTCTCTTGCGTCCGTTCCTTACCAATTGTTGGATTGTTGGCATTTAAAATACTGTTAATCTTTAATTTAATTTACTTACCGCCGTTTTTGGCGGGTTGCAAAGATAGTAAAAGTTTCTTTACCTCCAAAAGAATTGCTATATTTGTAATACCTATAACCTTCAAGCAGACGACTATTTAACACAACTATATGGCAACAAAAACCAAAACAGCAAAGGCACCTGCAAAGAAAGCTGCAAAGCCGGCAGCAAAGAAGGTGCAGCCTAAGGCAAAGATAACCGCCGTTAGCAAGCGCTATATGGCAATGGAGGAAAAGTACGGAGCGCACAACTACCATCCGCTTCCTGTAGTACTCGAAAGAGGAAAGGGAATCTACGTGTGGGATGTTGAGGGCAACAAGTACTTCGACTTCCTCTCATCATACTCGGCAGTAAACCAGGGCCACTGCCATCCAAAGATTGTGAAGGCCCTCAAAGACCAGGCAGACAAGCTGTGCCTTACCTCAAGGGCATTCTACAACAACTGCCTGTGCGAGTACGAGAAGTTCATGCACGGATATTTCGG
>CADAOA010000079.1 GCA_902789435.1 uncultured Bacteroidia bacterium
AACGAGAAATACACCGGCAAGTACCTCAACGAGTGCTGCAAGATTTCCGGCAAGGACGAGTGGGAGACCATCAAGTATCTGCTCCAGAGCGAGAAACTTAACGTAAATATGGCCGGTTTCGCTATGAAGGAAGACAATCTAAGGACTCTCCTGAACGACCCTCTGGCTATGGTAATTACGGATGGCAGCGTTTATTCTCCTAAGGGAAGGCTCGGAAAGGAAGCTCCGCATCCTCGTTCATACGGATCCTTCACCAACTACATCGGCAAGTACGTAAGAGACCAGAAGTTCTGCGACCTGCAGACTGCCATCTCCAAGTGTACCAGCGTTCCTGCCCATCAGCTCAAGCTCAAGGACAGGGGACTTCTCAAGGAAGGATATTGCGCAGATGTCCTGGTTATCAACTACGACACCATCGCCGACGTTGCAACCTACGGACAGCCTCACCAGTTCTCAACAGGTATCGACCACGTTTTCGTAAACGGTGTCCACACCCTCAAGAACGGCGAATACACTGGCTGCAAACTTGCCGGAATGATTATCTAACTTTTATTTCTCGAAAGCAGAGACAATCTTGCTGACAAGGGGATGGCGGACGATATCTTCAACTCCGAAGTTTATAACCGCTATCCCTTTGATTTTGCCCAGCATCTTGATGCCTTTTTCAAGGCCTGAGTCTTCTTTGTTAGGAAGGTCTATCTGAGTCATGTCTCCGGTGACAATGAACTTGGAGTTGTTGCCCATACGGGTAAGGAACATCTTCAGCTGGCCGAGAGAGGTGTTCTGGGCTTCATCCAGTATCACGAAAGCGTTTTCCAGGGTTCTTCCTCTCATATAGGCAAGAGGTGCAATCTGGATAATGCCTTCTTCCATCAGCTCCTTGAGTTTTGAAGATGCGATCATGTCTCCCAGGGCATCGTACAGAGGCTGGAGATACGGGTCGAGTTTTTCCTTCAGGTCACCTGGCAGGAATCCAAGTCTCTCTCCGGCTTCCACAGCAGGTCTTGTAAGGATAAGACGGCGTACTTCTCTGTTCTGCAATGCCCTTACAGCCAGAGCAATGGCTGTGTAGGTCTTGCCTGTTCCGGCAGGGCCGAGAGCGAATACCAGGTCGTGAGTCGCATAATCCTTTACAAGCTGTTTCTGGTGCTTGGTCCTGGCGGTTATGACCTTGCCGCCCTGTCCCATCACGATCATGTCCTTGTCATTGATCTTTGGAACGGCCGCCTTGGTTTCTCCGGTTTTCTTGTCGGCTTTGGCAATAAAGATACTGTCCACGTCATCGGTGTTCAGATGGCGCTTTTTCATCCTTATCTTGGTGAGGGCTTCAATGGCGTTCTGGAAAGTGTCCATATCCTTGTAGGTACCCTTGAGCTTGATGGTACTGTCTCTCGGGGTGACCTTAAGGTCAGGGAAATAGGAGCAAAGGTGATTGATTATCCTGTCGTTGATGCCATAGATGTCTATTGGGTCTATGTTCTGGAGCTGAATCTTTTTTTCTGCCATAAATATTTATCTGTAAACGACCTTTATGAGGTCTTTCTGAATTATCTGCTGATAGTGGTCTTCCAGGGTTTTGAAGGCCTGGATCTGGGTAGGGGTTTTACCGCCGGAGTTGAAGTCTTTACCCTGGAGGAATTCTTCTATCGGAACCACGCTGAAGTCTTCCGTGTATTGGCCGGGCCTGAAGCACCAGAGGTATTTCCAGTCGGGCATCAGCATCTTGACTTTACCGGTCCCCCTGTCTCTTGTAAACGAGAGGGTTATAAGCATTCCGGTGGAAGTCCATCCGCTGCGGCTCATGTTGGAGATGTAGTTTCCCATGGAGTAGAAAACAATATTTTCCACACTGTCTTTTGCCATCGGTCCCTGCTGCCTTTTCACATAGATGTAGCCCTCTTCCGGAACGTGAGGATGCCCGCCGATAATGGCATTGACTCCTTCCCTGAACATCATCTTCGCATACTGTTTCTGCTCGGCGACAGGTGCGAGCACATATTCTATTCCCCAGTGTGGAAGCGCTATTATTATGTCAGCTCCCATTGCCTTTGCCTGGCGGATATGCTTCTTGATTTCCGTACTGTCTTGAAGATTAACATAGTACGGGTCCGGTATCGGGAGTCCGTTTGTGTCGTAGGTGTAGTTGAACATGGCGAACTTCATGCCCTTGAGTTCCACCAGTATGACTGATGCCGTGTCTGCCTGCTTCTTGTCGCGGTAGGCTCCTATCTTGGGCATATCCAGATTTTCATAGGCATCCAGGGTCTTTTTCAGTCCGCCTGCATTCTTGTCGCAGATGTGGTTGTTGGCCATCAGGAAAAGGTCTATGCCGGCATTCTTTGCGGCAGAAGCAATCTCAGGCGGAGCGGAAAAGCAAGGATATCCGGTATAAGGTTTGGTTCCAACCGTAAACTCCATGTTTGCAACCATATAGTCTGCCTGCCTGAAAAGCGGGGCGACATATTTGAAAGCATTCTCGTAATTGTAGTTTTTCCCACCACCTTTTTTCAGAGCGGCGTCTATCTGCGCCCCGTGCTGCATCACGTCACCGGTAAAGGAAATGGTCACGGTATCGCGATGAAGGAAAAAGTCAACATCACCGAACGGCCTTGCCTTAGGCAGCGGGCCTATGTCAATCTGCTGGGCAAATGCTCCGACTGCCAGGCAGACGGCAACGGAAAGTGTCAATATCCTTTTCAAATTCATGACTTAAAGATAGCGTTATTCGTCCAATCGTGATGCAAAACCTTTGGAATATTGTGTTTGACGGCAATAATTGTTAATTTTGTCCAGATTACACTGTGTATGAATATGGACAAGAGACTGCTTGCCGTTTTGGCTCTCGTTATAGCTTTGGCTTCCGGCTGCGACTGGATTAGAGCAAAGCTGGATATGCCTACTTCTGAGGATATTGCAAAGAAGAAAGAGCTGATTGCCTTGAAAGAGGCCGCAGTTAAGGCATCCGTTCCTTCGGATACCCTGAAGGCTGACTCCCTGCAGATGGCTGATACAACTGCCGTTACCTCGATCGCTGAGGCAAATCCGGAGCCTTCCGCTTCCGGCTTGGCCCTTACTCCGCGATCAAGTCTCGACAAGACATATTACATCATCGTAGGTGCTTTCAAGACAGATGAACTCGTCTCTTTGAGCCTTAAGGAAAATGAAGGTATCCTTGATACTCCTTTCGCCTTTGCTGGCAATGGGCTCAAATATGTGGCGATAGGAGGTTATAACACTCTCGAAGAAGCCCGCAGAGCCCTTTACGAAGCCCACAAGAAGGCTCCAGAAGCTTGGGTGTGGAAGAAAAACAACTGAGGGTTTTCGGAACAAAATCATAAGAAACACTGTTGTTTCAAAAGTGAAGCAAGTTGTTGCAAATGAATTGAAAGAAAAAGCAAATGTAGAAGATTAAGTTTATGAAAAGATTATATGTAATACTGTTTTTGATAGGCATCCTAGTTTCCTTTCAGGTAAATAGTTTTTCTTACCCGAAGAAGTTGAAGAAGGCAGAGGTTTTGATTCGCTCTGAAAAAGAAGTTTCTCTTTTAGGGAAAAAAGTTTTTGTCGCCAGCTCGCTAAACTCTAACGAACTCTCTGAACGTGACAAGGATTTGAGAGATAATACATTTAAATCTGTATTGAGCAAATGCGGTGCTGAGATTGTCTATAAGGAAGAAGAGGCAGACTATATACTATTTTATCTTTATGAAGTTTCCGATTTGAGTTTTTCTACAGAAACCGCAGAGACTACTCATCATTCATTTTCCAATCCATTGTATAGTTCCTTGTTTTGGAATTCTTTTTACAGATTTAATCCTGATAACAACAGTCAAAAAAGATATGACACTTCCATTCCTGAAATGGTTTACCAGTATCAGGAGGAACCGTCATCAATTCAAAAGCAATACAGGAAAACACCCGCAACCAAAAGGGTCTATACAGACAAATGGCTGCGCTATTCCCTGATGATTAGTATAACTTCAGCAGAGGACAATTCTACCTCTTTGTGGAATTTCCAATCTGTAATTTTGAGCAGTTCCAAATATAGATTTATTGAAGTTCTTCCATATATGATTTTAGCTGCAGAAGATTATTTTGGCAGACAAATTGGCAGTAAGTTTAAAAAA
>CADAOA010000080.1 GCA_902789435.1 uncultured Bacteroidia bacterium
CTGCGGTTAGGAGCGATGATAATGTAGCCGTTGGCGGCCATAATCTGGAAATTCCACCTGTAGCTCCAGAACTGGGAAACAGGAGACTGAGGGCCTCCCTCGCAGAACAGAAGCGTAGGATAAGTCTTTGTGGAGTCGAAATGAGGAGGATAAACCACCCAGGATAGCATCTGCTTGCCGTCTGTGGTCTTTACCCAGCGCTCCTTTACCTGGCCCAGAGCCAGCTTGTCGAGGATGTGCTTGTTCTCAAAGCTAAGCTGGGTAGCCTCTCCGGATTTGATATCGACTGAGTAGATATCGTCCGGAAGCATCATAGAATGGCGCTTGGCAATGAGCTTACCGTCTGAAATGGCAACGCTTCCGAAATCGTGCTGGCCGTCGGTAACCTTGCATACATCACCGCTAAGGTCAGTGCGGTAGATCTGGGTTGTTCCGTGCCATACTCCGATGAAATACAGGGTGTTGTCGTCTGCCCAAATATAGTCGTCCACTCCGCTCTCGAACTTTTCGGTGACATAGGTCTTCTCGCCGGTCTCGAGGTTCTTCACGCAGAGTCTCGTGCGGTCGCTCTCGTAGCCGTCCCTTTCCATGCTCATCCAGGAAACCTTCTTTCCGTCAGGACTGTAGGCAGGATTAGTGTCATAGCCCATGTTAAGGTCTTCCTTGTTCTTGTTCACAGCCTGGTTCTGGAGGCTCTCGTCATACTTTACCTGTGGCCTGACATAGCCTTCCGGCTTGCAGAGATTAACGGTCTTGCCGCTTTCTATGTCATATTCGTAGATATCTGAATCTGTGCTGATAGCATAGTCCAGACCGGTCATCTTCTTGCAGGAATAGGCAATCTTCTTGCTGTCCGGGCTCCATGCGAGCTGCTCCTCGCCGCCGAATGGCTTTGAAGGGCACTCGAACATTTCGCCTTCCAGGATATCCTTGCAGTTTGAGAAGGCATTGCCGTCGAAATCCACCAGGAAAGGATGAGGGATTGCGTCCACCCACTCGTCCCAGTGCTTGTGCATAACGTCGGTGACAATCCTTCCGGTCGTATTTGGAAGGTCTTCGTACTTGTTCTTGCCGAGAACTGTAGCTCCTTCCCAAGGAATCTGGGCAATCAGCACGGCCTTCTTGCCGTCCGGAGAGAAGAGGAAACCCTCAACGTCCTTGTCAAATCCAGTTATCTTGCGAGGGGCGGTTCCATCGGAGTTCATCACCCAGACGGAGCTTGTGCCGTCTTCTGAAGTAAGATATGCAATCGTATTGTCATCCAGCCAGACTGCACCGCCCTGGCTCTTAGGAGATTTGGTAAGCGTCTTCACATCAGAGCCGTCTGC
This sequence comes from uncultured Bacteroidia bacterium, assembly GCA_902789435.1. Lineage (GTDB taxonomy): Bacteria > Bacteroidota > Bacteroidia > Bacteroidales > UBA932 > Egerieousia. The sequence continues at coordinate 1,329 of CADAOA010000080.1, forward strand.
GTTCATAAGGCAGATTACCGTATGGCTCCTGTTTTCCTTCACGCTGTAATAGGAAACATTGTAGAGGATCTTGCTTCCGTCCGGTGAAGGCTGGACTCCTCCGATTCTTCCCATTGCCCAGAGGGCTTCCGGAGTCATAAGGTCCGATGAAAGGGAAACTTCCTGTTTCCCGATGAATTCCTGAGGCTCTTCCTTAGGGGAATTGCAGCCTGAGATAAGAGCTGTTGCCGTTATCATCGCGATTATACTTATTCTTTTCATATATTACTAATTATTAATTTCTTACAAGATATCCGGCACCGATAAGCGCAGCGTCTGATCCTACTTCCGAAGCGCAGAAGCGGGTTTTGCGTATGGCTATCGGCTGAGCCCATTTCAGGGCCTCGGCATAAATTTCAGGAATCAGATCTTTGGCCGGGCCGGAGAATACTCCGCCGCCGAAAACTATGATTTCAGGATTGAAGAGGCTCACCAGGTTGGCTGCTCCCTTTCCCCACATCTGGACCGCCTTGCGGATAACCTTGACGGCCTTTTCATCACCCTTTGCATAACCGTCAAACACTTCGTAGGAGCTTACCTCCCGGCCGTAGACCTTGCTTGCCTGATAGCCGATTCCGTTGCCTGAAGCAAAGGTTTCAAAGCATCCGCACTTGTCCCAGTCGGTGTCGTAATCGCTCTCAAGGGCCATCCATCCGGTTGCACCGACAATGTCGTCCGCTCCGTGTATTACCCTGCCGTCCAGAAGGATACCGGCTCCGATACCGCTTCCCACAGCAAGGTAGATCGCGTTGTCGCAGCCCCTGGCGGCTCCCCGCCATTTCTCGCCGAGGATATAGCAGGTGCGGTCACTTTCTATCTCGATACGAATGTCGCCCAGGCTATTTTTCAATGTCTGGGCAAGCGGATAGTCATCCCACCCCGGAATGTTCGGGCACCAGACGGTTCCTTTCTTGGAATAAACAATTCCAGGGACGCATATCCCCGCCCCTGAAATGTCATAATCCTTGCATAAATCGCCTATTAAAGATGATATGAGCTTTCCGGCTTCATCGCCGCCACGCCCTTCAAGAAGGCTATACCGCCTTTCTATGACGTCGCCACCATCGTTGAAAATGGCGGCTGATATCTTGGTTGCTCCAAGATCAATTCCTAGAACTGCCATTGCTATTTAGTTCTTCTGTTCCTGAAAATAAGAGAGGCCACCAGTACCGATGCCAGCATCACGAACATAATGATGCAGAAGTCTCTCAAAGCGAAGTTCTCGCCGAAAATCGGGAGCCTGACGTTCATTCCGAAGATACCGGAAATCAGTGTCGGCGGCATGAACAGCAGGGAGACATAAGTCAGGATCCTCATTATCTTGTTCTGGTCCAGGTTAATCAGACCGAGCACAGTATTCTGCAGATATTCAAGCCTCTCGAAGTTGAAGTTGGTATGGTTCAGAAGCGATGCGATATCGTTTACAAGAACGTCCAGCCTCGGGCGGATATCGCTCGGGAACTTGTCGGACCTGGTAAGGGCGGTAACTATACGCTGCTTATCCACGATATTCTCCCTAACCATCATCGTATTTTCCTGCATCTGGTTGATATCCAGCAGGAAGTCTTCGTTTACCTTTCCGCCTACATTCACGTTGCGGCCGAATTTCTCGATTTCCTTGGCCATCACCTCGATCATATCGGCATCCAGGTCCACCCTGTTCTCCATAATCGCCACGAAGATGTGATAGCCGGTCGGATAGAGCTTGTAGGAATAGCCCATCCTCTTCTGGAACTCGGTAATCGTGCGAAGCGGTGCCTGACGTGTGGTCACCAGCACTCCTTCGGAGATTACAAAAGACACGCTTTCCTCGGAGTAGCTTTCAGGCCCCGGGGAAATGAAGTCCGTATTTGCAAAGATTGCGTTGTCTGTTTCGGAATAGCGGGATGAACTCTCGATTTCCTCCGCCTGGGCCCTGCTCTGCAGGGTAGTCTCGAGGAATTCCTCAACCGCTTGCGTCTCAACTCTATCGGGTTCGTACAAATCTATCCACAGGACATCATCAAATCCCAAGTTCTCTGTCAATTCGTTTACATCAGAGGTAGTAAGGATCTGCCCCTTAGATTTGTAGAACACCTGAATCATACTCCGGCCTCCTTCTTTATGGTTATAGAGTTAGACATAGCGGATTTCCTTATTCGCACAAATTTAAGAATTTTTCTTTGAGAACAGCAACATTCCCAGGAATGTAAGGCCTGCAATCACGAGAATCAGGGCAAAACCGAAGTCATAGCCCCAGCCGAACACCTTGTTCTGGATGCAGTAGCAGATTACCGGAACCAGCACGCAGATAAACGGAACAGCCTTGTCGCAGGTTCCCTTCTTTGTCAGGATACCGTACATGAACAGACCCAGAAGCGGACCGTAGGTGTATGACGCGATGGCGTAAACCATATTGATCACAGAGTCGCTCTTGAGGTAGTTGAAGGCCACCATCATCAGAACAAACAGTATTGAAATGAGGATGTTGACTCTCTGACGAACGTTTTTCTTCTTGTTGTCGTCCCAGTCCTTCTTCTCCATTCCGATGAGGTCTATGCTCGCCGATGTGGTAAGGGAAGTGATGGCATTGGCACAGGATGGATAGGCTGCTGAAATCAGTCCGATGAAGAATACCACTCCGACAATCGGCCTAAGGCTAAGGGCTACCGTAGGGAAAATCTTGTCTGCCTCGATTCCGCCGGCTGCCTTGGTAACTGATGACAGAAGTTCAGGATGGTTGGTCATGAAGATTGCCAGAACTGCAC
>CADAOA010000081.1 GCA_902789435.1 uncultured Bacteroidia bacterium
AAGACTACGCGCCAGAGCCATTTTATCCTTGCTCCAACCAACAGCAAAGAACTCCTCCAGGGCTATGAAATCCACATGGGAGAAACCATCTCAAACGGGGAAGAGATAAAGCCTCTGGCCATTATGGAAAACGGCACTCCGGAAGGCTGCTATGTAAATCAGAAGTGCATGGGCTGCTACCTGCACGGCATTCTGGACAATCCAAGTTTCACGGATTTCATCCTGGAACCGTTCAAAGGCAAAGCAGAATCCAGCCAAAAGACCGAAGACTACACCGCATTCAAGCAAAGGCAATACGACCTGCTTGCCGACCACCTTCGCAAGCACCTTGACATGAACCTTTTATACAACATCATTCGCAATGATTAACGGACACGGAGACGATCTCCACAAATATGAGAACATAAGGCTGAACTTCTCGTCCAACATCTACCCTAGGGCGGATATCAGTCCCTTGCTAGAGCATCTGAAGCAGCATCTGGACAGTATCAGGACTTATCCCGAACCAGATGCGGCATCGCTGGAGAAAGCCATCGCCGAGTATCACGGAATACCGGCAGAGAATGTGCTTGCAACAGCCGGAGCAACAGAAGCCATCTATCTGATAGCCCAGACTTTCAGGTCCTGGCAGACCTTCAACGTTAAGTATCCTGCATTCAGCGAATACGAAGATGCCTGCAGGATGTTCATGTACAGGGAAGACGTGCTAGGCAACCTGATGTGGGTGTGCAACCCCTGCAACCCTACCGGAGAGTTTTTCCCCGAGACTTTTATCAGAGACCTTCTGGACAAGCACCGCTATGTGATCGTTGACCAGTCGTATGAAGGATATACAAAGGAGAAGGTGATGAGCCCGGCTGAAGGGATCAAGATACCGAACCTGATTCAGATCCACTCCCTGACAAAAACCTATGCAATACCCGGACTTAGAGTGGGTTACATCACGGCCAACATAGGGATTATAAGACTCCTGAGAGGTTTTATGCACCCGTGGAGTTTAGGTTCCCTCGCGATAGAGGCAGGAAAGTTCCTGCTCAAGAACAACTATACAGCCGTGGGCAATCTGGACGAATACCTAAGATGCGCACAGAGGCTCAGGTTTTCTCTCTCCGCGATTGAAGGAATCGAGGCCAGGCCGACCAAGACAAACTTCATCCTGTGCAGGCTGAAAAAAGGCAAGGCGTCAGACTTGAAGGAGTTCCTGGCAAAGGAGAAAGGAATCCTCATCCGCGACGCTTCCAACTTCAGAGGCCTGTATGAAGGACACTTCAGGGTGGCTTCTTCAAATGATGTAGACAACGCCGAACTTATAGACGGCATAACTGATTTCCTGAAAAGATGACATTGGCACTGCTGTACATACTGCCGATTCTTATAGGATGGAGCCTGGATCTGATACTTGGAGACCCGGCCTTCCTCCCCCATCCGGTAGTATGGTTCGGCAAGGCCATAGCCTTCTTCGAGAAACGCTTGAACAAGGGAAACAACAGGGTATTAAAAGGCGCTTTGACAGCTGTTTTCCTTATCGCGATAACTGTTGGTATCTTTTTCGCGATAGATTATTTCTCTGTAAAACTGCATATTATTTGCGCAATTATAGTGCGCAGTATATTTGTGTTCTTCTTCCTTGCCGGAACAACTCTGATAAGGGAAGTGAGGGAGGTTTTCAAGGCAGTTGACAGGTCTCTGGAGGAAGGAAGATGCCAGGTTGCAAGGATTGTGGGAAGAGACACTTCCGGACTCTCGGCCCAGGAGATAAGGACCGCCGCTCTGGAAACCCTGGCAGAGAACCTGAGCGACGGGGTGGTGGCTCCGCTGTTCTGGTATCTGGTCGGAGGCCTGCCTGCAGTGGCGGCTTACAAGATGGTGAACACTCTGGACTCGATGATCGGCTACAGGACCGCCCGCTACAAGGACTTCGGTATGGTGGCTGCCAAGATAGACGATGTGGCAAACTGGATTCCGGCCCGTCTGACGGCTTTTCTTATGGTTCTTGCAACCGGAGAGATGCGTCTTTTCAGATTTGTGGCCAAATACGCCAGATGCCACGCCAGCCCCAACAGTGGATATCCGGAATCGGCACTTGCCGGAGCCCTGGACTGCAGGTTCGGCGGCCCCCACACCTACTTCGGGGAAGTTATAGAAAAGCCATATATCGGTGAGAATGAAAAGGAACTCACCACCGCAGATATGCAAAAGGCCGTCAGAATCAACAGATTGGCAGAGGTGTATATGATATGCCTGACCATTGCTGCCGGTTATGCGGCCAGATACGTTATTTTTATGCTATGAAAAGAATAATACTGATAACAGGAGGACAGCGCTCCGGAAAAAGCGGATACGCAGAAGCTCTGGCTTTGAGTCTCAGCCCGTCTCCGGTTTATATCGCGACGGCTCATATCTGGGACGAAGATTTCCGTGCAAGGGTTGTAAAACACCAGCAAAGAAGAGGCCCCGAGTGGACAAATATAGAGGAGGAAATAAATCTTCCAAACTGCAGGATAGAAGGAAGATGCGCAGTAATTGACTGCGTAACCCTCTGGCTCACTAACCTTATACAGCCATATCTGTCAAACGCGGAAGGAATCAGGGACATTGACACTATCCGGGAAATGGCAACCAGCCAGATTGAAGAGTTCACGTCCCAGGATGCAACGTTCATCTTCGTGACCAACGAGATCGGAAGCGGCGGAACAAGCACCAATCCTATGCAGAGAAGGTTCACCGACCTTCAGGGCTGGATGAACCAGCACATTGCCAAGATGGCGGATGAAGTTATTCTGATGGTATCCGGCATACCGTTAAAAATCAAGGGATAATGTTAGCGGAATTCAACATACAGCGGCCAGACGATTCTCTAAGGCAGAAGGCCATAGACAAGATAGACAACCTCAACAAGCCTAAAGGCTCTCTGGGAAGACTGGAGGATATTGCCCTGCAGCTTTGCCTGGTGCAGCAGACGCTGAGTCCAAAACTCAAGCATCCCTGCCATCTGCTTCTGGGCGGGGACCACGGCATAGAAAAGGAGGGCGTCAGCCAGTCTCCGAGGGAAGTCACCTGGCAGCAGATGATAAACTTCACAAAAGGCGGCGGAGGAGTGAATATGTTCTGCCGCCAGCATAACTTCAAGCTTGAACTGGTTGATATGGGAGTGGACCACGACCTGTCATCCTACTCAGCGATAAAGGATTGCAAGATTGGCTGGGGCACGGAGAACTTCCTCTACGGCCCGGCCATGACCGAGGTCCAGTATCTGGAAGCCCTTGAAACGGGCGCCTCTTTGGCCGAGGAGTGCATAGACGAGGGCTGCAACATCCTTTCCATCGGAGAAATGGGAATTGCCAACACATCGCCGAGCAGCATCTGGCTCAGCCTTATGGGAGAGATTCCTCTGGATGATTGCATCGGTGCCGGAAGCGGTCTGAACACCAAAGGCATAGAGCATAAGAAACAGGTGCTGGCACAGGCTGTGGACAAGTTCCTGACAGACTATCCCGATCCGACCTACGAGGAAATCATTATGTATTTCGGCGGGTTCGAGATGGTTGCCGCCATCGGCGCAATGCTGAAGGCCGCTGAGCTCAAGACCACTGTCCTGGTGGACGGGTTCATTATGACAGCCTGCGCCCTGGCTGCCACCAGACTTTATCCTGAATGCCAGGACTATATGATATTCTGCCACATCGGAGACGAGAGCGCCCACCGC
>CADAOA010000082.1 GCA_902789435.1 uncultured Bacteroidia bacterium
ACCATCCACGGAATCAACTGGAAGATGTATCACGACGAATATGCAAAGTTCCTCCCTTACATCAACAACAACTATGATTTCCAGGTTCTTCTGAGCGAGCTTCTCGGCGAGCTTAACGCTTCCCACACCGGAGGACGCTACTATGCTGCAAGAGCGATGACCGGAGGTGACGTTACCGCCAACTTCGGTATGCTCTTCGACGAGACCTACACCGGAGAAGGCATCAAGGTTTCAGCCATCATCCCTGGCGGTCCTGCAGACAAGCTTTCCAACAAGATCCGTCCTGGTGACATCATCACTGCCATCAACGGCGAGAATATCCCTGCATCGGAGAACTACAACAAGTATCTGAACAACATCGCCAACGTCAACACCGTGGTAACCGTAAAGTCCACTGCAGGCAACACTTTCTCCCAGACTCTCCGTCCTGTGACCGAGTCAAGCCTGAGCCATCTGGTTTACGAGTGGTGGGTAAGAAGATGCGAGAAAATGGTTGAGGAGCTTTCCGGCGGCAAGATCGGTTATGTCCACGTTGAGGGCATGAACCAGCAAAGCTATCAGGTTATCTACAACCGTCTGATGGGCAAGCACGTAAAGAAGCAGGCCGTGGTGGTTGACACGAGATTCAACGGCGGCGGCTGGCTGCACGACGAGCTGGTCACCCTGCTCGGCGCCAAGACCTACATGCGCTACGCTCCTCAGGGAAATCTTCTGGACGACGGCGAGCCTCTTGGAAGATGGCAGAAGCCGAGTGCAGTCCTCACCTGCGAGGGCAACTACTCAGACGCCTTCATGTTCCCGTTCGTTTACCAGCAGAACGGAATCGGCAAGGTTTACGGTATGCCTGTACCTGGTACCGGAACAGCCGTATGGTGGGAGACTCAGATAGACCCTACCATCGTATTCGGCATTCCGATGATCGGCTCTATGGGAACAGACGGCAAGGTTACCGAGAACAAGCAGTTTGAGCCTGACGTCAAGGTTGAACTTCCTTACAACGACTTCCTCTCCGGCAAGGACCCTCAGCTTGAAGCAGCTGTAAAGGGCCTGCTGAAGGAAATCAGATAAGTTATTCCCTACAGACACAAAACAAAAATACTCCCGACTTCAGAAATGAGGCCGGGAGTTTTTGTTAACCCATACATAGTCTATTTTGTTACGGCGCGGACTGGCAATCCTATGTGACGGTAACAAAAAGCGAAATCATAATCTTCGTCTTCGTCCGTAAACAGTATGATAGCTTGTCTCTGTTCATCGGAAGGCTTTTGTGAGCCCCAATATAACGCGTTGGTTCCTACATAACGAGGGGTATTGCCTTCTATACCTCCTGCGGAAGGAAGGAATATGCTGTTGCGGTTCTTCAAACTTGTTATCAGAAAACCTTTTACACCGTTTACAGTTGTCGGGGACCAGTCTGTGTTTTCCAAAAGTTCTTCAATATCGTCCCAAGTTGGCATACGCCATTTTCCGCCTATCTTTTCATGGGCCACATCGTCAGACTGGAGCAATGTTAATTTGTTGTCCACAGTCCCATAGTTCGAATCCGAATTGTATTTAGTCAGACTGTTTGACGTACCGTTGCAAAACTTGTAAGTAGCCCAAGAATAATCAGGCTTTGGCTCAGTCTCTCCCCAGGCAAAATAATCTCCGTAATCCTCAGGCGATTTAGCACCTACGTTACGGTCTGCCCATTTGACAGAGAGTCCCATATCTACAGCCTTGAGTGCAACTACATTGATTGTGCATTCACCCGTCTTGCCGTCACATGATGCAGAAATCTGGGCTGTACCAAGAGCAACCGCAGTTACCTCTCCATCAGAGGAAACGGTTGCAACAGAAGCGTTGGAGGAAGCCCAAGTGACAGTCTGTTCCGTTGCGTCGGAAGGAGAAATGTATGCTTTGATAACCTGCTTTTCTCCGGCAGTAAGATCAATTACAGCTTCGCTGAGAACAATGGAAGAAACCGGAACTGTCTTGTCTTTTTTAGTGCATCCCGAAAAAATAACTGCAGATGTTAAAGCGGCAAGGAATATAAAAAGAAACTGTTTCATAACAATCAGTTATAGTGTTTGCGCAAAGATAATGATTGTTGTTAAAAATTAAAATTTCTTTCTTTTTTTTTTTCTAAATATTTTAAAGAAGTTGCACTGAATTGAAATAGATGTTTTTTGTTTACGTTTATTCGTGTAGTGGATAAATATTGCCGAATTTGTGCAGTATAGATTATTATTCTGTAATTTTGAGAAAAATTGTGAAGATATGCCAGAGGTATTGATTTATGTGGTTTTCGCGCTGTTGGTGGTGGCGCTTGTGGTGCTGTTCATCCTTTCATCAAAGCAGGGGAGGATGATTCGTTCGTTGAAGGAAGATAATTCGGGTTTTATGAAGGAACTCAGCCAGAACCTGAAGGATTATCACAAGGAGAACAAGGATGATTACGAGAGAGCCCAGACATCGCAGAGAGAAGAGATATCGGAGAGGATAAAGGATTTCAATTCAAATTTCTCCGAAAAGGTTACTTTGCTCAGCGATGTCCAGAAAAAGGGGCTCGATAATTTGAATGAAAGCCAGAGACTTCAGCTTGACAAGATGCAGACTCGTCAGGAAGAGCGTCTCAAATCATTGGAAGAGAGCCAGAAAATCAAACTGGAGCAGATAGAGAAGACTCAGGCAGGTATGATTCTTTCCACAGAGAAGAGCTTGGAGAAAATGCGCAATACCGTGGAGGAGAAGCTGGAGAAGACTCTCAACGACCGCATCAGCAAGAGCTTTGAAACTGTGGGCAACCAGCTGGACAACGTCAAGAACGGTCTGGCCGAGATGCGTGACCTGGCAAAGGATGTTGGAGGGCTCAAGAAAGTTCTTTCAAACGTGAAGATGCGTGGCGGACTCGGCGAAGTGCAGCTCCAGATGCTTCTGGAACAGTACCTTGCACCGGGCCAGTATGTAGCCAATGCCCATACTGGTGCGGACAAGAACGCTGTTGTGGAGTTTGCCGTCAGGTTCCCCGGCCAGGACGGGAATCCGATATTGCTTCCAATAGACTCAAAGTTCCCTAAGGACCGCTACGACGCTTTGCTCGAAGCGTATGAATCGTCAGACAAGGATGCTATGGATGCTGCCCGCAGAGACTTCTGCTCTGCCATAAAGAACGAAGCCCGTAATATAAACAAGTATATCAATGTGCCTCAGACCACTCCGTTTGCCATAATGTTCCTTCCGTTCGAGGGACTTTATGCCGAGGTAGCCAGAGACGCCAACCTTCTGGAAAGCCTCCAGAAAGAGTTCAGCATAACGGTTGCAGGCCCTACCAACCTTTCTGCCATACTTACCAGCTTCCAGATGGGCTTCCGTACACTTGCCATCCAGAAGAAGGGCAGCGATGTCTGGAAGGTCCTTGGAGAGGTAAAGACTGAGTTCGGCAAGTTCGCTGACATGCTGGAGAAGGCCAAGGGCAAGATCCAGGGGGGACTGGAAGATATGGACAAGCTTATCACC
>CADAOA010000083.1:0-577 GCA_902789435.1 uncultured Bacteroidia bacterium
CCTCAGCGTTGATTTTGAACGCCATATCCCTGTCATCCTCACCCTTGTCCACATTGGTGTAGGCGGCGCAGTTTATCACGATGTCTATACGGTTTTTCTTCATATAGGCGCTCACCGCCCTGTAATCCGTAATATCCAGAGTGTCAACGTCGGTGAAGAAGAAATTGGCGTCTGCGCTGTTGGCCATCAGGGCCAGGGACGTGCCCAGCTGCCCGTTGGCGCCTGTCACCAGAATATTCTTCAATGTATCTTTCTTAGCCATAAACTATAGACTTTTGATGTACTGGGCCAGGGTTGGGTGGAGGCGGTCTTTAGGACTGAGGATTATGTCCCTCTCAGGCAGTTTCCAGTCAATCCCGAGAGCAGGATCGTTGAAGATGATGCCACCCTCTGATTCCTTGTTATAGTAGGAACTGCACTTGTACTGGAACACAACCTCGTGGCTCAGGACGGAAAATCCGTGGGCAAAGCCTTCCGGAATGAAGAACTGAAGATGATTCTCCCCGCTCAGTTCAACGCTCACGTGCTTGCCGAATGTCGGAGAACCCGCTCTGAGGTCCACAGCCACGTCCAGCAC
>CADAOA010000083.1:585-3923 GCA_902789435.1 uncultured Bacteroidia bacterium
CTTCTTGTTATAGCTCTCATAGAAATAACCTCTCGCATCTCCGAAAATGTGGGGTTTTAGTATGAGTACGCCTTCTATGTCTGTTTTAATTATTTCCATTCTTAAACTTCTAATTGGATCTTTCCGTCTGCCAAGTCCAGAAGATACTGGCCGTAAGGGTTCTTTGCCATAGGAGCTGCTACCTCCTTGAGCCTTTCGGCCGTGATCCAGCCCTTGCTGAATGCTATGGCCTCCAGGCAGGCGATCTTGATGCCCTGCCTTGCCTCGAGCACCTGGACGAAGTTGGTTGCCTGGTACAGGGAGTCGTGGGTTCCGGTATCCAGCCACGCAAAGCCGTAGCCGAATTTCTCAGCCTTGAGGTTGCCCTGCTCCAGATATGCCTGGTTGACGGAAGTGATTTCCAGCTCCCCTCTCCAGGAAGGCTTCACGTTCTTTGCTATCTCCACCACGCTGTTAGGATAGAAATACAGGCCCACCACTGCGTAGTTGCTCTTTGGTTCCTTTGGTTTCTCCTCTATGCTGAGTACGTTACCGTCTTTGTCAAACTCAGCGACTCCATATCTCTGCGGATCGTTAACCCAGTAGCCGAAAACTGTCGCCTTTCCAACTGAAACGTTTTCTACTGCCCTGAGAAGCAGACTGTTGAAATTGTTTCCATAGAAGATATTGTCTCCCAGGACCAGGCAGACGCTGTCTGTTCCGATGAACTTTTCACCTATTATGAAAGCCTGGGCCAGGCCATCCGGAGACGGCTGAACCTCGTAGGAGAAGTTCACTCCAAAGGAACTGCCATCGCCGAGAAGTCTCTTGAAAGACGGCATGTCTTCAGGGGTGGATATAATCAGAATATCACGGATTCCGGCCTTCATAAGCACGGAAACCGGATAATAGATCATCGGCTTGTCATATATCGGGAGAAGCTGCTTGCTCACGCCCTTGGTTATAGGGTAAAGTCTTGTGCCTGAGCCTCCTGCCAGTACTATTCCTTTCATTGAAGTTTGGATTTGTTTTTGGTGTTTACTTTTTGGTGGTATCCAGCGGTTCTGCCGGGCCGAGGGTATCAACCACGGTTTCAATATCTTCATCACCCTCCAAGGCGCTTCCCAGACCGCCGAAAAGTGAACCTATGTTGCCGATGAGTTCCTTCACCGGGTCTGAGGCGAAAATATCGCTGAATATATTCTCGAGCTTTACGGAATCTCCCTGGAGTACGTCCTTGAAGCCATCGATGAAGGCCGGAAGGAGCTTGCTCTGGTCTGCCAGTTCCTGGATCAAAGCCTTGATCTCAGCAGATGACTGGTCTATAGCATTTTCCACAAGAAGAGCATGATAGCGGCCGGCGGCGTTTGCCACCCTCTGCTTTTCCTCGGCGGTGTAGCTGCTTTCGTTCTTGCCGTATTCCTCCATCATGGCCTGATACTCCTTGGCGGATTTCTCCCAGTCTGCCTGAGTATAATCCTTGCAGTTAACCTGAGCCTTGATCACAAAGTCATCTATTTTCTGCGGAAGGTTCTCCTTGACCGGACTGACGCAGGAAAAAAGCATCAAAGACAAAACTGACAACAGGGATAATTGTATAGCTCTCATTTTTTTCATAAATTTGTTTCAGACTTGTGCTGCGGACAGTTCCGCGATGCACATTAGCATACTTTATACTTATCGTACAAATTTAATAAAAAATACCAAATCATAATTATGAAAACTTTCAGAGCTTTATCCACAGCAATTATTGTGCTCGCTGCATCTTTGATGACTTCTTCCTGCGGAACCCTCAACTCCGAGGCCCTTCTGGCCGGAGGAATGCAGGCTATCCAGGCCGCTACTCTCTCAGACTCTGAGGTCAAGGCATATGTAGGACAGTACATTGCAAACGAAGACAAGCAGAATGTTGTCCTTGGGGAAAACGATCCTTACACCAAGCGTCTGAGGAAACTTACTGCCGGAATCACCCAGGTTGACGGCACACCTCTGAACTTCAAGGTTTACAAGACCGACCAGGTTAACGCTTTTGCCTGCGCAGACGGTAGCGTAAGGGTTTACACCGGACTTATGGACCTTATGACAGACGATGAGGTTCTGGGCGTTCTGGGCCACGAAATCGGCCACGTAGGCCTCAAGCACACCAAGAAACAGTTCCAGCAGGCTATGCTCGTAGTTGCTGCCCGTTACGGTCTTATGGCAGCCGGAGGAACTGTAGCCGCCCTGTCAGCATCTCAGCTGGGAGACCTCGGCCAGACCCTTGCAAGCAGCTCTTTCTCACGCAAGCAGGAAAGCGAGGCTGATGACTACGGCTATGACTTCCTGGTAAAGAACGGCAAGAACCCTTACTTCATGGCCATGGCCTTCGAGAAACTCGAGAGCCTCAACGCCAACGCCAAGACTTCCAGTGCCGTAAACAACCTCTTCTCCACTCACCCTGACACGCAGAAGAGAATCTCCAGGATGACTGCCCGCGCAGAGAAAGACGGCTACAAGAGGCCTGCCACAAAGAAATAACCTTAATCTTTGATTCAGGTCAGCGATAGATTTACAGCCCCTCCGGAGCGGATGTGCAATCCGCTCCAGGAAAAGGCTTACCAGGCCCTTTCTACTCTGGGCGTGGCTTTTGAACGTGTGGACAACTCCCCTGCGGCAAGTATGGAAGACTGCCACATCATCGGCGAGAAACTAAACACTGAAGTGGTAAAGAACATCTTCCTTTGCAACCGGCAGCAGACGATGTTCTACCTGTTCATCACCAGAAGCGACAAGCCTTTCAGTACCAAGGATTTCGGACGGGCGCTCCAGATATCAAGAGTGTCATTTGCCCCAGCGGACAAGCTCATGGAGATGCTCGGGGCCGAACACGGAGCCGCCACCGTTTTCTGCCTTCTGATGGATCCGGAGCACAAGGTCAGATACATCATAGACAAAGATGTGCTGGACAACCTGGACAGCATCGGCTGCCCGGACGGCACCCTGACCTGCTATATGAAGGTTCCAAAGGACATTCTTCTGAAGATTCCCCAGCTTTCCGGCCACACCCCTACGGTAATCGAAGTATAGAAGAAGTATAAAAGAAAAAGCCTCTCAGAAGTATCTGAAAGGCTTTTTTAGTGGGAGCAATAGGAGTCGAACCTATGACCCTCTGCTTGTAAGGCAGATGCTCTAAACCAACTGAGCTATGCTCCCGAATCGTGGCCACTACGGCCGAATTGGGACTGCAAAGGTAGTGCAATTTTTCAAACTTGCAAGTCTTTTCCGAAAAATTTTTCAGAAAAACTTAAGTACCTCGGCTACCACGTATGAACTGCCGCCAATGAACACAAAGTCTTCCGGTTTTACATTATTCTTAATCC
>CADAOA010000084.1 GCA_902789435.1 uncultured Bacteroidia bacterium
GCTTGACGCCGGATACGACATTCCCGCGGTAGTAACCGTTCCCGACAAGCCGAAAGGCAGAGGGCTTCAGATGGCCCAGAGCGATGTCAAGAAATTCGCTTTGGAACGCGGAAATATCGACATTCTTCAGCCCGAGAAACTACGCGACGAGTCCTTCCTCGCCCAACTGAAAAGCTACAGTGCAGACCTTTTCATCGTGGTGGCTTTCAGGATGCTGCCTGAAGTCGTGTGGAAGATGCCGAAGATGGGAACCTTCAATCTCCACGCCTCTCTTCTTCCAAAATTCAGGGGAGCCGCCCCTATCAACTGGGCCATCATCCAGAGGGAGAAGGAAACCGGAGTGACCACTTTCTTCATCGACGATAAAATCGACACCGGATGCATCCTGCTGCAGAAAACCACCCCTATTTCAGAAAGGGAAACCGTGGAAACCCTTCACGACCGCCTTATGGAAATGGGAAGCTCCCTTGTGGTGGAAACCGTGCAGGGTCTTGAAAACGGTACAATTACTCCTTGCCCTCAGGACGCCTCCTCTCTTACCGAGAAAACATCTGCCGCCCCTAAACTCAACAAGACAAACTGCCGCATAGACTGGAGCAGGACAGCCGAAGAATGTGACGCGCTTGTAAGAGGCCTTTCTCCATATCCTGCCGCCCTTGCCACAATGCAGACTGGAAGCGGGGAAACCATCGAGATGAAAGTTTTCGGCTCTGAGATATCAGACAAAAAATCAGATAGAGTCATCTTCACAGACAAGGCCATCTTTGTTCCTTGCTCAGACAGAATGCTGGAAATCAAATCCTTGCAGCCAGCTGGCAAGAAGAGGATGGGAGCCAGGGACTTCATAAACGGCCACAAAAACCTCATCGGCGATGAAAACATACGCTTCTTCTGAAAAGACAATCATCATTCTCTGCGACGGGAATTTCCCGACCAAAGGGCCGGCTCTGAAAGCGCTGAAAGACTCCCGGAAGCAGAAATCAAGATACACACTGATCGCCTGTGACGGGGCCATCCTCAACCTTCTTAAAAACGGGATGGATGCCGACTGGATAGTGGGCGATATGGACACTCTCCCCAAGAAATACCAGGCCAGATTCAAGGACATAATCCATAAGGAAGCCGAGCAGGATTTCAACGACCTGGCAAAGGCTTTCCGCTTTGCACTTGGCCTTATCGCTGAGGATAATAAAGACACTGCATATTCCATCATAATCCTGGGAGCAACCGGGAAAAGGGAAGACCACGCCCTGGGCAACATTTCCTATCTTCCGATGTTTGCGCAGACCCTCAGGGAAAGGTTTCCTAAAAGAACGATAAGCGTCTCCGCCGTAACGGATTACGGGGTGTTTGTCCCGATTCTTGACACTACCCGCCTGAAAGGAGAACCGGGAGACAGGATATCCATCTTCGCATTTGACCAGACCCTGAAAATCAAGTCAACCGGACTGGAATACAAGACCGACGAGGTAACCTTCGACCTGTGGTGGAAGGCTACCCTCAACACATTTAAAAAGCGGGATGTGCTGCTTAAATTCAGCCATCCCGCCAAAGCCTTGCTTTATTTTCCTTTCTAAGCCAGGAACATTCCTACCATTGCGGCTGAAACCAGTGCAACGAGGGCAGATCCGAGCAATGCCCTGATTCCGTATTCGCCGAGTATGGACTGCTTGTTAGGAGCCATACCTCCGACACCTCCGATTATGATACCGATAGAGGCGAAGTTTGCGAATCCGCAGAGCACGTAAGTTGCCATCACGATAGACTTAGGAGAAGAGAATACACTGTTCTGGAGCATCTCGGTAAGAGAGCCGTAGCCGATGAACTCGGTGAGGATGAGTTTCTCTCCGAGGAGTCTTCCCACATAACCTATATCCGCGCTCGGAACTCCGATGAGCCAGATGATCGGATAGAACAAGTATGAGAGTATGCACTCCAATGAAAGGTCTGTGTACCTTCCGTCAGTGGCTGCGGCAATCCAGCGGTCCATAGCCGGGAAGCTTATGATGTTCAGAATGTAGTTTACACCTGCAATCAGAGCATAGAACACAAGCAGCATCGCTGCCACGTTTGCGGCGAGCTTCAGACCCTGGGTTGTTCCTATTGATATGGCATCCAGCACGTTGCTTCCGAGTTTTTCCTTGGAAACCTGTACGGAGTTATCTATCTTCTCGGTCTCTGGCTTGAGGATCTTGGCCATTGCGATTGCTCCAGGAGCCGCCATCACGGAGGCGCTCAGAAGGTGCTTTGCAAATTCTACTGTCATCACCGGATCTCCGCATCCAAGCATTCCGATATATGCCGCCAGCACTCCACCACTCATCGTGGCCATACCGGACACCATAATCAGCATAAGTTCGCTTCGGCTCATTCTAGGAATATATTCCTTGACCATCAGCGGAGCCTCGGTCTGACCCAGGAAGACGTTTCCGGCGCAAGACAAAGACTCAGCACCTGAAATGTTCATAAGCTTGGTCATTATCCATCCCATAAACCATACGACCTTCTGCAGAATGCCGAGATAGAACAGCAAGCTAGTCAGGGCTGAGAAGAATACGATGGTAGGAAGAATCTGGAACACGAAAATATATCCTATGCTCGTGGTGTCCATCAAAGGACCGAACAAAAAGTCTGCACCCGCCTTGGTCCAGCCCAAGACGGCCACGAAGCATTTGCCGAATACCTCGAAGAATTTCTGAACCGGAGGGAACATCAACACGCAGAACGCAATGATGAACTGCAGCAGCAGAGCCATGCCCACAGTCCTCCAGTTAACCTTCTTGCGGTCAGTTGAGAACAGCCAGGCTATCAGCACGATAACTGCAATACCAAGGATTCCCTTTCCT
Source organism: uncultured Bacteroidia bacterium (assembly GCA_902789435.1). Classification (GTDB taxonomy): domain Bacteria; phylum Bacteroidota; class Bacteroidia; order Bacteroidales; family UBA932; genus Egerieousia. The sequence goes on from CADAOA010000084.1 coordinate 2,847, forward strand.
ATTGCTCCGGCACTGAAATGAAGTTCCTTTTCCTGCAGAATCCTGCTGAACATCTCCTTTCTCTTGGCAAGAGCCTCTTCCTTGGAAACTTCCTCTGAATTTGTTTCCGGCTGGACAGTTTCTTCCGCAGACGTGGTTATAGCTTCCGCAGTGGGATCGACTGCCTGGGCTACCTGCTCAGCTGCCTGAGGCTGTGGATCGGTCTGAACGGCTGCGTTAACCATTCCGCAGATAAATCCCACGGCTATGATCACCAGCGCAACCTTCAGAAACTTAGGCCCCATGAAACCAATACGAGGCCCGCTTTTCTTTGTAGTTTTCTTCATATGTTGTTTGTTTTGATTTCCGGTTTGCCCGAGTAACTACAAATATACAATTTTTCGTACTTTTGCCGTGTATGTTTTTTGAGCTGATTAAGAATAATCCCGACAGTTACGCCAGGGCCGGAGTTCTCCACACAGAAATAATCCCGACAGTTACGCCAGGGCCGGAGTTCTCCACACAGACCACGGAGACATTCCTACCCCTATCTTCATGCCTGTAGGCACGGTGGGAAGCGTAAAGGGAGTTTATCATAGAGACCTCAAGGAAGACATTAAGGCAAAGATTATCCTGGGCAACACTTATCATCTTCTGCTCAGGCCGGGAACTGACCTGATAAACAAGGCCGGAGGGCTTCACAAGTTCGTCAGCTGGGACAGGCCTATCCTCACCGACAGCGGCGGATTCCAGGTGTTCTCACTTGCTTCAAGAAGAAAGATAACCGAAGAAGGCTGCACATTCCAGTCTCACATAGACGGATCAAGGCACATATTCACCCCGGAGAACAACGTGGATGTGCAGAGGATGATCGGGGCGGACATAATAATGGCGCTGGACGAGTGCACTCCCGGAACGGCGGACTACGCCTATTCCAAGAAGTCTATGGAAAGAACCCACCGCTGGCTCCACAGATGCATTGCAAGGTTCAAGGAGACTGATCCTCTATATGGTTACAGGCAGTTTTTCTTCCCGATAGTCCAGGGATGCGTCTATCCAGAACTTAGAAGAGAAGCGGCCAGGATCATCGCCGATGCAGATATGGACGGATGCGCCATCGGAGGACTTTCAGTGGGAGAACCTACGGAAAAGATGTACGAGATGCTGGATGTTCTCAAGGAGGAACTTCCGGTCAGCAAGCCGAGATACCTGATGGGAGTTGGAACTCCTGCAAACATACTGGAAGGCATAGACCGCGGAGTGGATATGTTTGACTGCGTGATGCCTACAAGGAACGGAAGAAACGGAATGCTCTTCACCTGGGAAGGCACAATAAACATAAAGAACAAGAAATGGGCTGAAGATTTCTCCCCGATTGACCCTCAAGGCACGTCGTTTGTAGACCATACCTATACGAAGGCGTACCTGAGGCACATGTTCATCGCGGGAGAGATGCTGGGAGCGGAGATAGCAAGCTACCACAACCTGGCTTTCTACCTGGATCTTGTCACAAAGGCAAGGGAGCATATCGTTGCGGGAGACTTCAAGAAATGGAAAGAAGAGACCGTTGAGAAACTGTCGAGGAGAATAAGTTAAATGAAACTGAGCAAAGAGGGATTCAAAAACTGGGTGCGGGACTTCAAGCCGCAGATCACCACCATAGACCGGTACATCATAAAGAAGTTTATCGGCACCTATGTTGTGGCGCTGCTGCTGATTATCGGCATCGTGATTATCTTCGACCTCAGCGAGAAGGTGGACAAGTTCGTAACCAACCAGGCACCGCTTAAGCTGATCATTTTCCAGTATTATGCCAACTTCATCCCGTATTTCGTGAACATGTTCAGCCCGATGTTTGTCTTCATCACCGTGATTTTCTTCACCTCCAAGATGGCGGCAAACACTGAGATCATCGCGATACTTGCGGGAGGCATTTCATTCAAGAGATTGATGTGGCCTTATTTTGTGTCCGCAGCGGCCATCGTGGCTTTCTCCCTGATACTCAATCTTTACGTCATTCCTCCTTGTAACAAGGGAAGATTGGCGTTCGAGCAGAAATACGTAAAGAAGAAATACGAGAATTTCGCCCGCAACGTCCATTACCAGATAAGCCCCGGCAACTTCCTCTATGTTCAGAGTTTCGCTCCGAGCAACAATACCGCCTACGGCTTTTCGCTGGAAAGCATCGAGGGTCACGACATCGTTTCCAAGCTCAGCGCCACCGAAGCCCGCTGGGATTCTACCCTTCAGGGATGGAAACTCAGGGACTATGTCCTCCGCACTTTTGAGGACGGAGTGGAAAACGTTAAAACCGGCGGACACATGGATACCGTAATCGCAGTAACCGTGGAAGACTTCTACCGAAGGCGAAACACCGTGCAGACCCTTCCGGACGGGCAGCTAAGGAGGCTCATCCGAGACCAGAAAGTCCGTGGAGACAAAGATGTGATGTTCTCCCTGATAGAGCAGAACGAAAGGTGGGCCATGCCATTTGCGGCATTCATCCTCACGCTGATCGGAGTGTCGCTTTCATCCGTCAAGCGAAGGGGAGGTATCGGCCTTAACCTGGGTATAGGAATAGCACTGAGTTTCTCTTACATATTGTTCCTGAGATTTGCCCAGATGTTTGTCTATAGCGGAAGCCTTCCGCCGTTCATAGCCTTATGGCTCCCGAACGTGCTGTATCTGATTATCGCGATATACCTCTATAGGATAGCTCCTAAATAAAAAAAAAGAGGAGTTTAATACTCCCCTCTTTCAACTTTCTGCTTGCAGACCTTAAGCATGTCGTCTATCATTTCCTGAAGCCCCCATTTCGGGTTCCAGCCCCATTCTTCACGGGCGCAGCTGTCGTCCATCATATCCGGCCAACTGGCTGCGATGGCTGCCTTTACAGGATCTATCTGGTAGTCCCAGGTGAATGACGGTATTCTCTTCTTTATCTCGATGAAAAGCTCTTCAGGAGTGAAGCTCATGGAAGCGATGTTGAAGGAGTTTCTATGGACAAGCTTTGATGGATCGGCCTCCATCAGCTGGGTTGTAGCCTCCAGAGCGTCAGGCATATAGACCATATCCATATAGGCATCCTTTGGAACGGTGCAGGTGTAGCGTCCGTTCTTTACAACCTCGTAGAAAACCTCCACTGCATAGTCTGTTGTGCCGCCGCCAGGAAGGCATCCGTTGGAGATGATTCCAGGGAAGCGCACGCTGCGGGTGTCAACTCCAAATCTCTTGTGATAGTAATCGCTGAGAAGCTCTCCGCTTACCTTGCACACTCCGTAGATGGTGTCAGGCCTCATTATAGTGTCCTGCGGGGTCTTGTAATGAGGGGTGCTGTTTCCGAAAGCGCCTATGGATGAAGGAGTGAACAGGGCGCACTTGAATTCTCTTGCAAGATTCAGGGAATTCAGAAGGGCTCCCATATTTATCTTCCAGGCAAGGTCCGGATTCATCTCTCCCTTTGCGGAAAGCAGGGCTACAAGATTGTAGATACCGTCTATTCCGTATTTCTTTATTGCCGCTCCGTAACCTTCAAAATCAAGAGCATCCAGCTGTATTGCCTCGCAGGTCTGGGAAAGTCTCTTGACCACCTCAGGCCTTACTTCTGCCGCAATGACGTTTTCTTTTCCGTATGTCTTCTGCAGGTGCGGAACCAGTTCTGTCCCGATCTGACCGCCTGCACCTACAACCAATATCTTTTTCATATATCTTTCTTGAATTATCTAAAAACCTTAAAGCA
>CADAOA010000085.1 GCA_902789435.1 uncultured Bacteroidia bacterium
AGAGATTATCAGAACATTGGTGGTGTTCTCATAGGTCTTTCCGTTGTAGGATACTTTCAGGGTAACCTTTGCCTTGGCCCTGTTCGGAGGGAGAAATCCACCGCCACCGGAATGTATGACACCCATTACGGTATTGTCTTTATATACGTCCTGAAGCTCAAACTTGAAGTTCATCAGGGCGCAAGGTGACGGAACGTCATTTCCGAACTTGTCTCTGAAGAGCACGTTTCCTTCCGGAATGTCTTCAAATGTGAAAACAGGCTCTGCGTCAGGCAGTACGGCTCTGATATCCCCGGTCTTCTTGTCCTCGGCGATGAGCTTGAATGTAATCTTGCTCTCTCCCCATTTCTTCCGTGCCTTCGGGTCGGTGGCCAGGATTTCATTCTCCAGGGTGCTGTTGTAATCCACCAGGTATGCCTTAAGTGCCCAGATATTCATCTGAAGGCCGAGATTCATCCTGTAAATATCGAAAGAGGACTTCAGCGGCTCCTTTCGGCCTTCCAGTGTTACAGACACGTTGCAAGTGAAACGGTCGGCATCTCCTGCAATGGCGTTTTTCTTTTCTTCTTCGGTGAGGGCTCCGCATTCGGTGATGTTTATCCTGAACTTAACAGGAATCTCCTTGTCCTGCTCGGTTTCCGCCCTGAAGAATTTGGCACCGGCTTTTTCCAGAGATACATCCACTCCCAGAACCTCTGTAGTGCAGTTGTTTATACCGAACTCCATGAACTGGGTCTTTCCTCCTCCGGCTTCGAAGGTGAGAGCTTCTCCTATTATGATTTCAGGAGCTGCCACTACCTTGAAGACCACGTGGTTGATGAGAGTCCCTGCATGGCCGTTGAACACAAACCTGACTTTGGCCCTGCCTTCTTCTCCCTCTGGAGGGGCCTGTTTGGCCACGATTCCACAGCTCATATACTTGCCTTGCATCTTGGTATCGCTGATGCTGCAGTTCTCTTCTGCGAAGATTGAAATCTGAGACGTCAGGTCCGGCCTGTTAATCTTCTCTCCGTAGACATTGATTTCCTCGATCCTGGCTCCTATTGTCTGAGGCGGGTTACCGACAACCAGAGTGTCTCCGAAATCCTTGTAAAGAAGCATCCTGTAGCGGCTCGGTTCTTTTTCCTCCTCTTCCTTTTCCTCCTCTTTCCTGGATTCTTTCTTTTTCTTTCCGTCACTAGGTTTCTTCTTCTTTTTTCCGCCAAGCAAAGCAGCTCCGCCGGCTACCGCCAATCCTCCGCCAACGATGTATATCCAAGGGATATCCGTTCCTTCTTCCTCTTCTCCCTCAGTGTCCGAGGCTACGGTTGTCGTTTCGGTCAACTGTCCCGGTCCGCGGTACTGATAGGTATATGTCTGGTAAACGGAAATATCGCCGACAGCCTGGTTAAACCGGCACGTTACCATTATGATAAGAACGGAATTCTTTCCCGGATTGATCTTCTCCGATTCAAAGTGTTCATAAGGCCGAAGGTAACTGCCGTCTCCACGGAAATGGGCCTGTACATAACCTGATGACATCACGGCAGAAGTCTGATAAACAGCCTTTACGGCTCTTAGCGCTGCATCAGTGTAATCGCCGCTGAAAGACCTTTGATAAGGAATCGCTATATCGTCCTCTTCTCCGAACTTGATCTTTGAAGGCGGATCCTGCCAGGTCATTGTGACACCGCCGCTGGTTGTATGGGCATGGTTCCTTCTGATCTCCCACAGCCTTTTATTTGGCTTGCCGCTGCCGTTTGTGGAGATACCGGCGCTGTTCTCATGAATATCCGTCTTTACCAGCACCCAATAGCCTTCTTCCGCGAAAGAGTAGGAAACTGTCGCGAAGAAAAACAGCAGAAGAGCGGAAATCCTTAACCAGAAATATCGCTGAGACCTAATATGAGAATCCATAACAGTCTGTTCTACTTCTTGACTTTAGGGCAGCGGGACTTGATATAGTTGTACACAAAGTCGAAGTCTTTATCAGGCACATAAATCTGGTTGTGCTCAAAAGGCTCGTGAACCTTGATGCAGTGGAGCCATCTAAGAGGCTTGATCCTGCGCACTACCTTATAGGTGGATATAGAAGCCTGCTTGCCGGCGGAAATCAATCCGATACCGGTGGTTGTGATATTTCCGGTTGCGGCACCTGTCATGGCTGTTATCATACCCAGGATCTGGGCTTTCTTGTATTGTTTAGGAACCTGGATATGCTTGATCTGGTCTTCGCTCATCTCAAACAGGACGCAGTAGCTGCCTCCGTGAATGAAGTTTAGAATGATGACGCTGATTATGATCAGGCCAAACATTATGGCCAGAACTATCAGCAGGACCTTTCCCATACCCAGTATATCGTTCCAGTCTCCGTGTATGGCAGCGGGAATCACTCCAAACACCAGCATCATTCCCACCAGGATAAAGAAAAATATCTTCATGACTGTCAGCATGATAACTGGGTTGGTTATCATATTGAGCTTGTAAACCCAGCGGTAAACTCCGTCGTTGCAGAGTTTTATCTCGGAACCCTGGTAGTTCTTGTCAAAAGTTTGCTCTTCCACGGCATCCTGCTTTTCGACAGGGGTGTTTTCGCTGGCTGATACTTCCTGAGGAGAACCGCAGGAGGTGCAGAACTGTGCATCATCTGGCAACTGAGCTCCGCAGTTTGTGCAGTATTTCATACGGTTATTGTTTTTTTAAAAGATTATTCAAACTTCTAGGAAATGTCTATTCCGCATCCCCGAAGGCCGAGCAGGACAAAAACCAGCAGGGCTGTGGCAAGGACAAATGTGATGAGCATCAGAAGCCAGTTCTTTCTGTCTTTCCTCTGCGATAATATTCTGGCTATGAATACCAAGGCCAAGACCAAAACAGCAACTGCAATCCAGTTGTAGGCTTGGCAGAGAGCAAGAATCGTTTTCATGACAGGTGACAATTGTGGTTACAAAGCACAAGTTACGAAAAAAAGCCATTTACTGCCAAATGCCGCACGATGTGGCAGGGCCTTTTACAGGTATTCGTTCACTTCCTTTATCGCTCCGGCACATTCTTCCACAACTTTTTCTACTGTAGTGCCGTACTGCTCCTTGAGGACAAGCCTCGCTTCTTCCAGGGTTATAGGAATGACATCTTTAGGCGGCGGGTTCCCGACAGCTTCCAGTATCCTTATCTTTTCGTACAGGACGCCG
>CADAOA010000086.1 GCA_902789435.1 uncultured Bacteroidia bacterium
ACCACAATCGTGATGGTTACCCACTCCCAGAAAGACTCCACATTTGCCCAGAGGGTGATTGACCTGTTTGACGGACGTATAGTAAACGACGTGAAGAATCTGCTTTAAAGAATATTATGAGAACATATCTCCGTTTCCTGAGGGAACACAAAAGAATGACTGTCGCTTAAAAAACAGAGTACAATGAAAAGAAGAGATGTGCTGATGAAGGTTTTGTCTTTGGGGATAGGGCTTGCCGTCGGTATAGTGCTGATAGCCAAGGTGTGCTTTGAGCTTTCCTATGACAAGAGCTATCCGGAAGTGGAAAACATATACCGCATAAGGACCAAATACACGCATCAAGGTGAACTGCACGATTATTACAACGTAAGCGGTGCTGTTCCGTTTGGTTTCAAGAGCGAAGTTCCAGGGGTTGAGGAAGGAACCAGGACGACATCTCTTTTCTCAAATGAGAACTATGTCCTTGAAGACGGCAGTATAGTTGCTGCAAAACTTATATTGGCCGACTCGTGTTTCTTTAACATTTTTGACCGTCCGGCTCTTGCCGGAGATTTAGGCCAGGCGTTGGCCAAGAGCTATACAGCCGTGGTTTCCAGGAGCTTTGCAGAGAAGATGGGCGGGGTTGCACAGTGCATCGGCAAGACTCTCTTCAACGAAGATGCCAAAGACTTGAAGTTTACCGTGGAGGGCGTTTATGAGGATTTTCCTGAGAACGGAACGTTTGACTATGACATTCTCCTGAGTATGGAGAGCTTTTCTAAGCAAAGCACGGAGAACTGGATGGGTAATGACCGTTATCAGGGATATGTGAAACTCAGCGACGGTGTGGATCCGCATTCTCTTGACGATGCCATACGCAAGATGCAGGAAAAGCATCAGCCGATTGATGAGATTGAAAAGATGGGTTCCTCCCTTTGGTATTACCTGACCCCCTTTGACAAGATGCATACTTCAGACCCTGAAGTCAAGAACACGATACGGGTGTTGTCTGTAGTTGCCTTTCTTCTCGTGGTCATAAGCGTCCTCAATTATATTCTTGTCGTAATCTCCTCTATGGTAAAACGTTCCAGAGAGGTAGGAGTCATGAAGTGCTATGGCGCTGAGGGGAAGAACATCTACGGGATGCTCTCCCGGGAGGCTGCTGTCCACATTCTGCTGTCTCTGTTTATTGCAGCAGCGCTTGTTTTTGCCGGCAGGGGAGTGGTTGAAAACCTTCTCGGAGTTTCTCCAAGGACACTTATGATACCCCAGAGCATTGCTGTAGTATGTGCGGTGGTGCTTGTGGTACTCGCCATATCGATAGTGGTTCCGGCAAGGCTTTACATGAGAGTTCCTGTATATGCTGCCCTGAAGAACTATACTGAAAACTCGAGGCGGTGGAAGATGATTCTGCTTGGCGTGCAGGTTTTCATCAACGTGTTCATGCTGTCTCTGCTCCTGGTGGTTTCCAGGCAATACGATGCCCTGTGCAATGCTGATCCGGGGTATAAGTATGACAACCTTTACTTCTTAGGTCTTTATGATGGCGACAAAGATGCTCAGAAGAGAGTGGTTGAGGTTTTAAGGCAGATGCCTTCAGTGAAAGGTGTGGAGGCCTGCTACGCCCTCCCGTTTGAGCATTCCAGCGGAGACAACGTGTGGCTTCCGGACAAGGACATTGAACTGTTCAACATAGCAGACCAGTACGAGGCTACAGAAGGCTTCTATGACCTTCTGGGGGTGGAGTTCATAGAAGGACGCGCTCCCCGCGATTCCTCGGAGGTAGCCGTTAGCGAGAGCTTCGTCAAGAAGATGTCTGAATTTGCAGACTGGAGCAGCGGTGCCGTGGGAAAGGTCGTGGACATAACAGGGCACAATTATGCAAAGCAAAGAGAAAACGGTGCCTATCTTTCAGGATTTACAGTCAGCGGCGTATATAACGATATGAGAATCGGGAGTCTGGTAGAGGCGGATGAGCGCCCGAGCGCCAGGTTCTATGGTTCTTTAGACAAGAGTTACGGCTATATGCCGTACATTTTAATCAAGGTGCAGACTATGGATCCTGAGACATACTCTCAGCTTACAGATGCTGTCTCCAAAGCCCTGGACGGACGGAATGTCAAGGTCCATTCTTATGCGGAGAGTATGAGAAAAGCCTACGAAGACAGCCGTAAGATGCGAAACACCATATTTGCCGGAGCCCTTGTAACGCTGCTTGTCGCCATCCTGGGCCTGATAGGCTTTGTAAGAGACGAATCCCAAAGGCGCAGCAAGGAGATGGCAATCCGCAAGATAAACGGTGCCTCTGCAAGAGACATCCACAGGTATATGCAGGCAGACATTATCCGGATTTCAGCCATAGTGGCTGTCCTGGCTTCTGCCGCAGCTTTCCTGATTGCCCGCAAATGGCTGGAACAGTTTGCAGAAAGAATCTCATTGTCGCCGATATACTTTCTTGTTGCCGCTGTCGTGGTCATCCTTGTCGTGATTGCAGTGGTTGCCATTTCATCGCTGAGGATAGTCAATTCCAACCCGGTAGAATCATTGAAGAATGAATAAAGCTCCGGTTACAAGTTTATAGCAATGAAAAGTTATCTTAAATTCCTTGGCCGCAACAAGCTGTACACCATCATTGAGGCGGTGGGCCTGGCCGTGAGTTTGGCGTTTGTCATTATTATCGGCTCGTATGCCTGGCAGCAGTTGGCGGTAACACGGGAGAATCAGGACCGGGAAAGAGTCTATGTGCCTGGAACACCGGGATTCCCTGCGCTGACATACGGTTTCCCTGATGCCATTGGGGACATTCCGGAAATCGAGTCCGTTTCCAGGATGTGCAATGTAGTGGTACATCCTGTCATTCGGGGAGAGAATACGGA
>CADAOA010000087.1 GCA_902789435.1 uncultured Bacteroidia bacterium
GCTCCTTACAAGGCTAACCAGATCAACATGTACAAGATTATCTCTTACGACGATGCAGAGTACAATCCTGAGAACGACGCTCTGGTTAACCTGTACGATATCTACTTCGGTTCAGGAATGAGCTCAATCGTGTTCCAGGATATCCGCGAGGCAAAGGGTCTTGCATATCACGCAAGCGCACGTACCACCCTTCCTGCCCGCAAGGGAGAGATTCCGTTCTATATGGCAAGGGTTTACACCCAGAACGACAAGATGCTGGACGCCATGAACGCAATGGACGAGATTATGACCGATATGCCGGCTAACCAGAAGTCCTTCGATGTTGCAAAGACAAACGCAGTCCAGAATCTGGCAACCCGCCGCTACAACGGAGTCAATCTCATCCTGCATTACATTGCCTTGAAGGAGAAGGGTGTTTCCGAGGACTACGACAAGCAGGTTTACGAAAATATCTCCAAGCTTAACCTTGAGGATATCGTAGCATACCAGCAGGAGTTCATCCGCAACCGCACCTACAATACCGGAATCCTGGGCAACCCTGCAGAACTCAATATCAAGGGCATTGCTCCAAGCTACGGTAAAGTTGTCATTCTCAGGACAGAAGATATTTTCGGATACTAATTTTGAGTATTGGTCCGGAATTTGTATCTTTGCGTCCCTGAAAAGACACCGAAACTATTAACAACTTAATTTAATACAACTATGGCTTACAAAATTACTTCAGATTGCGCTGCATGCGGAACTTGCCAGGGCGAGTGCCCTATGGGTGCTATCTCTGCAGGTGACATCTACACCATTGACCCAGGTCTCTGCACCGAGTGCGGAACTTGCGCTGCTGCTTGCCCTATGGGAGCAATAGTTCAGGGTTAATTGTAAAAGATAACCAAACGGAAAGAGCCTGGATTGTCCAGGCTCTTTCTTTTTTATGCTTTCGTAGCGTTATTCAGTGACAAATGCTATATGGGCGGGTATGTCTCCGGTAGTGACCATCCATTTTCTCACTCCGTCACGGCTGTAGCAGTATAGAGTGCCCGGAGTCACATAATCTTTTGCATCGGCGATGAAAAACTCCTTTGTCTCCGGATTTACGGCAATTCCGTAAGGAATCCGGATATCACTATCGGTGCCGTCTGTAATCAGGTTGCGGCTGACGATTTCCTTTCGGACCACATCGTAGATCGCATAGCTGATTTCGTTGGAATTCGTGAAGTTGTTCCAACTGGAGCAAACCACAAGCAGGGAATCTCCGCACATCGCCATATCGGAAACCGGAAGAAGCTCAAGATCGTCGGTAACCTCGTCAGAAGCGGAACTAATTATGAACGTCTGGGGATGAATGTCATAGCTATCTCCTCTGGAAGATACGTATATGTTTCCAAAGCGGTCCTTTTCCATCCTGTGAAGGTTGATGGCCACATCTATGGTATTGATAACCTGAAAAGTGGCCAGGTCTATGACAGAAACCGTGTGGTCATAGTCGGGCACTCTGTAACCTCCTGAGTTGGCAACATAGAGCTTGCCGTTATGGATGACCATTTCTTCGGGCTGGTAGCCCACTATGCACTCGTCCACAACCTGAAGGGTGGTGGTGTCTATCTTGGCCACATATCCCTTGCGGGAATTAGGATCCATTTCCACCGGGCCTGCGTAAGAAGACACGTAGGCATAGCCCTTGTCAAAGGTTATGTAGCGGCAGTTCGGGATGGAAATCTGGGTGATGTGACCTGCATCCCGGCTATCCATAACCTCCACGAAATTTGAGCAGTTGATTACGGCATAGAGCTTTTTCCCGTAAATCTGAAGGTCGTTGCCCACATCGCCGAGTTCCCTGGCGACCATTGGATTCCGGATAGGGAAGATATTCTTCATATAGATGCCGGAAGTATAGTCAAAGAAATCCAGAGAAGCCTTGTTGCTTCCCATATTGCCTTCGTTCAGAAGGTAGAAGCCGGTAACGCTTCCTTCAAAGGGGGGAGTGACGGCAGTATCTGTAGGGGGAATAACCTCCAGTTCTTTCCTGCAGGAAGACGTCGCCACGATCAATGACAGTGCAAGTATCAGATTTATTGTCTTCATCGCGGAGCAAATTTATTGATTTTTCCGCTTTTTTTCTGCAAATTTGTCAGTTATTTCATTTGGCAGGATTGTCGTAATGAAAAGAAAAAGGAATTAAAAATACAGATTACCGTATATGAGTACATTATCAGACATTCTGAAAAAACTTTTCGGCTCGAAGGAGGAGAGAGACCTCAAGGCAATAAAGCCGATTTTGAACAAAGTCCTTTCAGAATACGACAGGGTGGACGCCCTTTCAGACAACGAGCTTAGAGAGGAGACAAACAAGATCCGCAAGATAATCCGCGATCGTATATCATCCGATGTAGAAAGTCGCAAGGCTCTCAAGATCAAGCTTGAAGATGTTGAGATTTCCGCAAGGGAGAAAGAAAAACTGGCAGCCGAGGACGACCGTCTCAAGAAGAAAATCAACGAGGATGTGGAGGTTGTGCTGAATGAAGTGCTTCCTGTTGCCTTTGCCATAATGAAGTCCACTGCCCGCAGATTCAAGGAGAATGAGACCATCAGGGTAAATGCCACCGAATTTGACAAGGACCTGAGTACAAGGTTCGATTATGTGGAGATAGATGGTGATACCGCTATCTGGCACAACAGCTGGGTGGCCGGCGGAAATATGATTACCTGGGATATGGTTCATTACGATGTGCAGCTGATCGGAGG
>CADAOA010000088.1 GCA_902789435.1 uncultured Bacteroidia bacterium
GCCAAATACAACCAGATGGTTACCAGGGCTATAACCAAGCTTGCCGATGTTCCTGCCAAGATCATCGCCCCATCCCACGGAGTTGTCTGGAAGGAGAATCCGGCAAAGGTCATCGGACTCTATGCAGACTGGGCGGCATCCAAGGCCGAGAAGGGCGTTGTGATTGCTTATGCTTCTATGTACGGCAATACGGCATCTCTTGCAGACCAAATCGGGGCAAAGCTCTCTACCTTGGGTATTAAGAACATACGCACTTACGACGTATCCAGGACCAATGTATCCTACATTCTCAGCGATATTATGCGCTACAACAGTTTCATCCTGGGAACCTGCGCCTACAATACCTTCATGCACCCTATGATGGAGCATCTTTGCAACGAGATCAGGATCATGTCCCCTAAGGGCAAGAAGATGGGAATCTTCGGAACCAGCGGATGGAACGGAGCCGGGGCGAAGGCACTGGCAAAATTCGCCGAAGAAGCTAAGCTGGAGGTGGTTTCCCCTACCGTCGAGGCCTTTGGAGCGCCTACGGCTGAAAAGGTAAATCCTTCTTTGGAAGAGTTTGCCGCAAACTTTGTAAAGGCTATTGAAGCATAAGGCTATGGCATATAAAATGGACAGGACGCTGAGCAAGGGAGCCAGCGATTTCATAGACGCGCAAAAGATCGAGGGTCTTCTTTCCGGAGTGAAGGAAGACAAGGCTCGTTATCGTGAGATATTTGACAAGTCCCTGGAAAAGAATCCTCTGAACCTGGAAGAAACAGCCAGTCTTCTGGCTATCAGAAGCCAGGAAGGCCTCGAAGAATTGTTCGAGACAGCAAAGGCTTTGAAGAAAGCGATATACGGAAACAGGATAGTGCTGTTCGCCCCGCTTTACATAGGCAATCTCTGCATCAACGATTGCCTTTACTGCGGCTTCCGCAAATCTTCAGGCGGAACGGTGCGCAAGACTCTGACCCCTGAGGAAATCATCTCCGAGGTGAAGTCTCTCCAGGACGAGGGACAGAAAAGACTCATTTTGGTATTCGGAGAGTCTCCGGTTTACAGCCCTAACTTTATAGCAAGCTGCGTAAGAACTGTTTATGGAGTTCATAGCGGAAAGGGAGCCATACGCAGGGTGAATATCAACGCCGCCCCGCTGGATGTTGAAGGATACAGGACCATCAAGGCTGAGGGCATAGGCACATACCAGATTTTCCAGGAAACCTACCATCGCGAAACCTATTCCAAATATCATCCTGCATCTACCATAAAGGGAGACTTCATGTGGAGGCTGGACGGCCTGGACAGAGCCTTCGAGGCAGGTATAGACGACCTTGGAATCGGAGCCCTTATCGGACTGTATGACTGGAGGTTCGAGGTTCTCGGCCTTGTCAGTCACGCCCTACATCTGAAAGAGAAATTCGGCGTAGGTCCTCATACGATAAGCTTCCCGAGAATCCAGCCGGCTGAGGGAATGAATCTGCCTCTGCCTTACAAATGCTCTGACAACGACTTCAAGCATCTTGTAGCCGTGCTGCGTCTGGCTGTTCCGTATACCGGAATGATAATGACCGCAAGGGAATCCCCTGAAATAAGGAATGAGGTCATTCATCTTGGTGTCAGTCAGATAGATGCAGGAACCCATCTGGAAATCGGAGGCTACAGTTCCCATTCCGACAAGCAGGCACTGGAAAGGGAGCAATTCCAGGTTGGAGATACCAGAGACCTGGACGAGGCAACCAAATGGCTTCTGGAAGAAGGTTTCATCCCTAGCTTCTGCACTTCCTGCTACAGGGCCGGAAGAACCGGAGACCGCTTTATGGAATGGGCAGAAAAAGGCCTGATAAACAAGTTCTGCACCCCTAACGCCCTTCTGACCCTGGCCGAGTACCTTCAGGATTACGCGTCGCCGAGCACAAGAGAACTTGGCAATGCGCTGATAGAAAAGGAAATGCAGAAGATGCCGGAAGATGCCTGGAAAGAAAGGATAAAGAATAACCTAAAGAAGATTTCTCTCGGAGAAAGAGACCTTAGAGTTTAGTTTTATGAGCGATTTTACCAAAGAAGACAACGAATTGATCCAGCGGGAATTCGAGCAGCTCAGGCTTGCCGCCCTCAAAAGATGCGCCTCCCAGGAGGAGTATGAGGGCGTGATTAAGGCATTTGAGTTTGCCAACGAGGCGCACAAGGGTGTCAGAAGACGCTCAGGTGAGCCTTACATTCTCCACCCTATCGCAGTGGCCAAAATCGTGGTGCAGGAAATCGGTTTGGGCTACAAGTCCATCGTAACCGCTCTGCTTCACGATGTTGTGGAGGATACAGAGTATACCGTGGAGGATGTGGAAAGGCTCTTCGGCAGTAAAATCGCATCTCTTGTCGACGGTCTGACAAAAATCAAGTCCGCAATGGACAGCAAGATGGAAGGCCAGCTCAACGAGAAATCCATACAGGCGGAAAACTTCAAGAGAATTCTCCTGACCCTTAACGATGACGTGAGGGTTATCCTCATCAAACTCGCGGACAGGCTGCACAACCTGCGCACAATCGAGTCCATGCCGGAAAGGAAGCAGGACAAGATACTCAGCGAGACGATGTACATCTTCATTCCGCTGGCCCACAGGCTCGGTCTTTACAGCATTAAGAGCGAAATGGAGAATATCTGGCTGAAATACCGTCAGCCGGAACAGTATAACGAGATTTC
>CADAOA010000089.1 GCA_902789435.1 uncultured Bacteroidia bacterium
TGGAAACCGGAAATTATGTGCTGGCTACCGTGCATCGCGATTTCAATACCGATAATCCGCTGAGGCTGCAGTCAATATTCTCGGCCCTGCTAAATATCGCGGAGGAAAAAAATATTAAGGTTGTGATTCCGCTTCATCCGAGGACCAGGAAGATGCTCTCTGACAGTTCTGGCAAGTACCTATATGAGACGCTTTTGAGCTCGGAACGCATAATTGTCATCCCTCCAGTCTCTTTCCTTGAGATGATTGTTCTGGAAAAGAATGCCGCCCTTGTTGTGACAGATAGCGGCGGGGTACAGAAAGAAGCATTCTTCTATCAGAGGCCTAGTGTAATCCTGCGTCCGGAGACCGAATGGGTGGAGATTGTGGAGCATGGAGCTGGAACAATAGCCGATGCTGATTTTGACCGCATTGTTGCTGCGTACGATTCATTCTGTGGCAAGCAGATAGAGTTCCCTCATCTTTACGGGGATGGAGACGCGGCCGGAAAGATTCTCGGTACCATCGTTGATTATCTTAAATAGTTAGTTAATGGGACTTTACGGTAAGAAATACAAGGTAGACGATGTGAATGTCAAGGCGTTTCTGGCTTTGACCTCTACCGGGCTGTGGGGAAGTTCCCGGTTCTGGAACGGAGTGCAGCAGGAAAAGGTGGACTGGGAGGCCGTCTATCAGCTTGCCCAGGAGCAGAAGCTTGTGGGGTTGATGGCATCCGCCTTTGACGGATGTGAAGACAAGGGGCTCGGCTTTGAGATCCAGGACGTTTTTGACCGTCAGCAAAGCAAGGCGTTTGCCAAGAAGGTGTACTCCATAGAGCAGTACAACCTCAAGATGAACACTTTTATCGGAGCGGTAATCAGCAAGCTGGAAGCCGAGGGACTGCATCCGCTTCTGCTTAAGGGTCAGGGAATTGCGCAGGCGTACAGGAATTCTATCAGGAGGAGCTGCGGGGATGTGGACCTGCTAATCGCCGAGAATGAATATGAAGCAGCAAAGCAGATACTCGCCCCAAAGGCGTCCAAGGTATTCGGGGACGATCCCAAGGAACTTCACGTGGCGATGTATTTTTCCAGGTTCATCCTGGAGCTGCATGGATCGATGCATGTCTTCCTGACAAGGCGCCAGGATGCGGTGCTGGATGCTATGGCGGAGAAGATGTTCTCGGATAAGGATTTCAGGCTCTGGGACAATGACGGGGTTGCCGTGAAACTTCCTTCCGCCAATGTGGACGTGGTATATGTTTTCTGCCACATACTCCAGCATCTTTTCAGGGAAGGAATCGGGCTGAGGCAGGTGTGCGACCTTTGCCGACTGCTGTATGTGTATCGCGATGAAATTGACAGGGACCTGCTGCAGAGCCGCATAGTTGAGATGAGGCTTCAGACTGAGTGGAAGGCGTTTGCGGCCCTGATGGCAGACTGGTTGGGAACTCCTGTGGAGTGCATTCCTATGTACGATGCCTCCAGGAAATACTCCGGGAAGGCCCGCAAGATTCTGTCCCACATACTTTCCACCGGCAATATGGGCCGGAACAGGGATGTAAGCTACAAGAAGAAATACCCGTACCTGATCAAGAAGATGATT
The DNA here is from genome assembly GCA_902789435.1 of uncultured Bacteroidia bacterium. Taxonomy (GTDB): domain Bacteria; phylum Bacteroidota; class Bacteroidia; order Bacteroidales; family UBA932; genus Egerieousia. The sequence continues at coordinate 1,585 of CADAOA010000089.1, forward strand.
TCCATGAGGCTGATCTTTGGAAAGGCACTCAGGCTCGGAACCATCTTCCCAAGGTCTGTGTTCAAGGTTTCCGTCAAAGGCCTCAAGGGAGGAGTAGAAGACCTCGCCGAGGGCAAATAGAGGTAACTTTTAAGTATATTTGAAGGACTTTATAAAAGAGCATATGAAGAAAATCGCTGAGAAAAAGGAAAAGATTGCCGTTGTGGGACTGGGATATGTGGGGCTGCCTCTGGCTCTGGCTTTGGCCGAGAAGTTTGATGTGGTTGGGTTTGACATCAATGCACGGAAGGTGGAGGCCATGCAAAAGGGCGTGGATCCTAGCCGAGAGATGCAATCTTCTGATTTTAAGGGCAAAAGGATTGTATTCTCCAGTTCTCTGGAGGACATCAAGGCCGCAACTTTCTATATTGTGGCTGTGCCTACGCCGGTTACCGAGGCCAATGAGCCGGATCTGAAGCCGCTGCTAGGGGCTTCCGAGGTTGTGGGCAAGGTGCTGAAGAAGGGGGATTGCGTGGTATTTGAGAGCACGGTCTATCCGGGATGTACGGAAGAGGACTGCGTGCCGGTGCTGGAGAGGGAGTCAGGGCTGAAGTTCGGGAATGACTTCAAGGTTGGCTATTCTCCGGAGAGGATTAATCCAGGAGACAAGGTGCATACACTGAAGAACACGATGAAGATCGTTTCCGGCTGCGACAAGGCTGCGCTGGAGAGAGTTGTAAAGGTGTATGGCTCAGTGATAGAGGCAGGTGTGCACAAGGCTCCGAGCATTAAGGTCGCCGAGGCTGCCAAGATAATCGAGAATACGCAGAGAGACGTGAACATAGCGCTGATGAACGAGCTCAGCATCCTGTTCGGCAGGATGGGTATCAATACCTATGATGTCCTGGAGGCTGCCGGCACCAAGTGGAATTTCCTGAAATTCTACCCTGGTCTGGTAGGAGGACACTGCATCGGAGTGGATCCTTACTACCTGGTACACAGGGCACAT
>CADAOA010000090.1 GCA_902789435.1 uncultured Bacteroidia bacterium
ATTCAACAAAGTAGGCTCTCCTAAGCACCGCAAGATGCTGGAGGAAGTCTGCCAGGACACTGGGCTCGAACCTCTCGGATTCATACCTAAAGCAAAGGAAGCCGAAAACAAATCCAGATATCTGGGCCTGGATTTCTCTGCGATGCAGATGGCAGAATCTGCCGCAAAACTGATTGAGGGTAACGTGGACATTGACCGCCTAATCGCCCTGACAGAAAGGCCTGTCCCGGAATTCAGCAACACCCAGACAATCAAAGACAAGCACAAGATTCTGGTTGCCAGAAATGAAGAGTCTTTCTCCTTCATATACCAGGAGCATCTGGACGGCTGGAAAAACATAGAATTCTTCAACCCGGAACAAGATGCGGATATCCCTCAGGACATAGACCTTTTGTATCTTCCGGGCGGATATCCTGAAAAGCATCTTGAGACGCTTTCAAAGTGCAGAAAGACAATGGAATCCATCAGAAAATTCGCCGAGGGCGGAGGAAAGATCCTTGCCGAATGCGGAGGTATGATGTATCTGTGCAAAAGCATCATCGCTGATGACGGGGAATATCCTATGTGCGGTGTCCTGCCTTACAGCGTAACTGCCAGGACCGTGGACAGGAAACTGAGCCTTGGCTACAGAAGCCCGAACATCAATGGTCTTGAAATCAAGGGGCACGAGTTCCACTACACAAGGTTCACTGATCCTCAGCCGGAATCATCAGTAATAAGGATCAAGAACACCATTGCCAGCTACACCCACCTCTACTGGGGAGACAAAGACATTTTTGGAATATTCTGACTATGAAAGACATATACACAAAGACCGGAGACAAGGGAACAACTTCCCTGAAAGGCGGAGAGAGAGTCCCGAAGGACGATATCAGGATTGAGGCCAACGGGATGATAGACCTGCTGAACTCTCAGCTGGGACTTGTCAGGGCGGCAAGCGTTGATGCTAACGAGAGGGAAACAATAATCGCGATTCAAAAAGAACTGATGATTATAATGAGCCATATCGCCACTCCGCAAGGCATTGAGAATACCAGGACTCTCCATTGCAACGAGCTGACAGACAGAATGGAAGATTATATAGACAGCGTTCCTTCTCCGGATGGATTCGTTATCCCGGGAGATAACCTTCTGTCTTCCCAGATGCACATAGCCAGAAGCACTGCCAGAACTGTTGAAAGAAGGCTCTGGACCCTCAATAAAACCTACAAGGTCAAAGAGGAAATACTGATATTTTTCAACCGCCTCTCCGACTGTCTGTTTGCAATGGCCGTAAAACACTCGAGATGAAACGCAGACTTCATAACATAATGCTTGCCGGGACGGGCAGTGATGTAGGCAAAAGCATCATAGCCACAGGACTTTGCAGGATATTCCTGCAGGACGGCTACTCCCCTGCCCCGTTCAAGGCCCAGAACATGGCGCTGAACTCCTTTGCCACCAAGGACGGGCTGGAGATTGGACGAGCCCAGGCTGTCCAGGCGGAAGCAGCCGGACTGGAGTGCCATACGGATATGAATCCTCTGCTTCTCAAGCCTCAGAGCGACCACACTTCCCAGGTGGTTCTCAACGGCAAGCCCATAGGAAGTTCCAGCGCATACGACTATTTCCGCAAGGAAGGAAAGGAAGAACTCCGGACTGCTGTCTGCCAGGCTTTTGACCGCCTTTCATCAAAGTATGACCCTATAGTGATGGAGGGCGCGGGCAGCATATCTGAACTGAACCTCGCTGAAAGCGACATCGTGAACCTCCCTATGGCAAAATATGCCAACGCGGACGTTTTCCTTGTTGCGGACATAGACCGCGGCGGGGTGTTCGCTTCAGTCTACGGCAGCATCGCTCTTCAGAAAGAAGAATACAAGAAGCTCATCAAAGGCATAATTATCAACAAGTTCAGAGGAGACCTCCGTCTGTTTGACAGCGGGAAAAAGATTCTGGAAGACATCTGCAAGGTTCCGGTCATAGGCGTTATCCCCTACTACAAGGACATATACATAGAAGAGGAAGACAGCGTGGACCTTGCCGCCAAGAGTTTCTCAAGGGAAAAGGGCAAGATCAACGTGGCAGTAGTCCTGTTAAGGCACATTTCCAACTTCACCGATTTCAACGCCCTGGAAAGGGACCCGAGAGTCCACCTCTACTACACTTCCAACACGGAAGACATAAAAAAGAGCGACATCATCATAATCCCGGGCACAAAGTCCACTATCGACGACCTTTATGAACTAAGAAGAAACGGCTGCGCCCAGGCCATTATTCAGGCCCACCGTAACGGGGCCAGTGTCCTTGGAATCTGCGGCGGCTACCAGATGATGGGAACCCAAGTGCTTGACCCTGACCACATAGAAGGAGAGATTGAAATGCTTCCGGGGCTTGGTCTTCTGCCTGTTGCAACAAAAATGACCACCAAAAAGACCACACGCCAGAGCCATTTTACCCTTGCCCCAACAAACAGCAAGGAACTTCTCCAGGGATATGAGATCCACATGGGAGAAACCATTTCAAACGGT
>CADAOA010000091.1 GCA_902789435.1 uncultured Bacteroidia bacterium
GCGTATTTGCATCGGACGTGGCCTTTGCTCACTATCACCGTTAGATGCGGACGTTGATATAGAGTATTGGTTTTATGCGTTGAGTAGCCTGACAGAATACTATGAGAGCATGGCTACAGGCTCAACATTCAAGGCAATTTCTGGCGATATCATACGTAATACGGTAATCGCAGTGCCTCCAAAAATGGAGCAACAAAGAATACTCGAACAAATAACCTGCTTATTCTCAATCTTGAAGAAGGCTTCGGACGCTATCTAAGGTCTGAAAAAGACTCTCTATAGCTGTTACTATCCGCTTTTGTTCATTTGACGGTGGTATCGGAATCTGTGCCGACATAAAAACATCCGTCAGAAGGTTATGCAGTCCTGTTGTTTGTGTTTGCATTTGTCGCATATCACCTCTCCGATACATACTCTGTAAAGCGTAGAAAAGGTACTCCGGAATAATGTGGCTTTTATCTTTGATTCTTAGCGACATCGTGAAATTGCTGAACGAGTATTTCCCACTCTCACCGCGGTAAAGAATAGACCGCCCGACAGGGAAATTGTCGCTTCCGCCGGATTTCTCTACAATGATGTCGCCATCTTCCAGATTTCTCTTAGAAAAGGAACGCTCTTCTACGTTGATGTACTCTATCTTCGAATAATCAAGAGAGAAATCTTTCGTGAAATTTGCGTTTCTTATTACACCAACATTAATCAGAGGTTCTTTATCACCTTTCCATAGGCCGTTAATGGTCGTACAGAAGGATTCCATACTTGCCAGCGTCCAACCAATAGGAAGTTCACCCTCATAATGGAGGTTATGCGAAGGTTGGAAGCCTGGATTTATACGCTTTAAAAGCGCTATAGCTGGCTCTTCAGACGGGTCCTGCGGGACCAGTTTTCCGTGGATTGCCATGTCCAGAATCCGTGCTTTACTCTTTTCAATACTATCCTTTAATGCGGTTTGACTATTCTCCACCTCACTAACCATCCTAAAGATAGAGCCTACTCGTTGAATGATCCTTTTTTGCTCTCCGATAGGAGGTATAGGAAAGGGCATTTCTTCAATGGTATTTCGAGCAACCCGTTGTTGTCCAACAACACCATTAAATGTGCCAACACAATTAGAGATAAAGAACTCGCTCTTGAAGAACAAAAGGCCGTACTCGGGGATTATCTGTCCAGATCTGAAGATAAAGAGTTCGGTGGTGCCTGCTCCAATTTCTTGTGGTAAACCTCTAACCACAAAAGATTTCCTATTCTCTAGGCATGGCGAGATTTTAGCAACAGCAATGTCCCCGTTCCTGAAATGAGTGAATCCAGTCTTTATACTTTTCCAAGGCTTTAATTCGAAAGAGAACCTATCTTCAAATCCGTCAGAAATATTTGTCATCGGGACGAACCCCGCTTCTGTTGCATCATCTTCGTGGTTCTTGGGATTGATTTGAAAAACATCGATGACTGTTGATAGAGCCCACCCCTCCGGCACCTCAAAAGGCACATCCTTCGGATAATGGGACGTATCACCAGCAGATTTGGACTTCTTGGGAGCCTTGATCTTGCCTTCTTTGATGAGCTGTTCCTTCTCAGCACGGATGCGTTCGAGGAGCACGGACGCGGGCTCGTCATTCGGGTCCTGCGGAACCAGTTTCCCGTGAATGGCGAGGTCAAGAATCTTCTGACGCAGTTTCTTCGTATCCATTATTCCTCGATTCCAGCTATGAGTTCTTTCAATTTGGCAACAGCCTCGGCAATCTTATTGCTCTTCTCCTCGATTGAGGACACCAGCTCGGCCAGCGTATAGTCCGTATCGTCCTGGAACTTGATCCACGTGATGTCCAGGCTGGTCTTATCCCTCGCCAAAATGTCTTCAACGGGATACTTGCGCCAGCGCCCGTTGGGATTGGTCTCCGCATCCCAGGTCTCCTTACGGGCATTGATATTGTCGGCATTGTAGCAGGCTACGAAGTCATCCAGATGATGGCGCTCCATCGTATTATTGGCCAGCGTATGCTTGATGCCTGTGCGGTAATCGTAGAACCAGATATCCTTGGTCTTTTCGCCCTTCTTGAAGAAAAGCACATTCGCTTTGACGCCCTGGGCATAGAAGATGCCGGTGGGCAATCTCAGAATCGTGTGCAGATTAAAGTCAGACAGGAGCTTCTTGCGGATAACCTCGCCAGCACCACCCTCAAACAGGACGTTATCCGGGAGCACCACAGCGGCACGGCCGCCGTTTTTCAGCATAATCATCATATGCTGCAGGAAGTTCAGCTGGTTGTTCTTGGTCTCTACGTAGAAATCCGGACGGTTAATATCCACAGACCCGGCAGGACGGGTG
>CADAOA010000092.1 GCA_902789435.1 uncultured Bacteroidia bacterium
GGCCGATGTAGAACTGGCCTACGATTACGACGGATTCTCCTTCTCTGGCCACGGCGGCAAGGAGGATCACCCGAAGCTTCAGCGCACCAAGAGCAATCCTGGCGGCGATACGAGCTACGGCACCCAGGTGATATTCCGCCTCAAGTGGAATAACAGAAAAAGGTCTGAGATATACGTAGACCACAACTAAAATTTCGCTATCTTTGCCTCTGATATGGAACAATTTGACGCACTTGAAGTCATTGCCCGTACCAGGGGCAAAGTAGAAATGGACAGCGTTCCAACCGGAGCGCGTCTTTTCCCGCTTTGGGGATGGCTCACCGCCATCTTTTACCTGGCGGCATTCATACTGATCCTGCTGTTTGACCAGAAGTGGGCCGGATGGTTGTGGACAGGCGCCCCCGCTATCGGCATACCCTGGATGATAATCATCCTTCGCAAGGAACACGACAAAGCCCATATGCGCACCCGAAAATCCCGGCTGGTGCTGGATTACTGGATTTTTGCGGCTTGCGCAATCGGCATAGGAGGCTTCGTCTTCGGTTTTGCCGATATTTATGAAATTGCCGAGAATCCCCTCATCTGCCTCCTGGTGGGTATTGGCGCTCTCATTACCGGCGAAGAGCTCCGCTTCAGGCCGATGATCATCGGCGGCCTCGTTGCCGCTTCTATCGGCATCGGCGCCTTCCTCCTACAGGGAGACCTCTGGGTATGGCAGGAGCTTTGCGTAGTGGCAACGGCAGTATCGGCCCTGATTATTCCAGGGCTTATGTTCGAAAAACAGGCAAATGGAGTTTAAAGACCTTAATCCCATACTCCACAATGAGCTCAGGCTGAAGATTATGGCGGCCCTGGACTCGCTGGATGACGCAGACTTCGTGTACCTCAAGGGGCTCACGAAGGCTACGTCCGGGAACTTGTCTGTCCAACTCACAAACCTTCAGGACGCAGGCTACATCAAGATTTCCACAAGCGGGGCCGGCCGCGGCTCCCACACCGTCTGCCGCATCACACCCAAAGGGACATCGGCCCTCCAGGACTACCAGAAGGCCCTGATGTCATACTTCTCAAAAAACCACAGGCGCTTACACAATCTTCTACCAGAACCAGTTCTGGTAGAAACCTTTATAACCCGCTGTGTTTCAGCCATTTAACCCCCACCGCACAATCCCTCTTCCTCAGGGATTCCGCTTCGCGGCATCCCTCCCGCCTGCGGCGGGCTATGCATAAAGCTATCAAAAAAACCAGAACAAGCAAGCTTGTCTGGTTTTTTTGCTACCTTTCTGCGGAGGAAGAGGGATTGTAACCCTTCAATATCATTTTTAATAAACGCATGAAAATAAACGCCTTGCATATATCCCTATTGCGAATTTATATTAGTTTATATATCTTTGCATAAACTCTTTTGGGACCAATTTGGGACCAAAAATATAAGTTTGGTCCCAAAAATGAGGATAAAAAGATACACTACTTTCTCGCTCAAGAAGCGTGCTAACAAAGATGAGAACAATAAACCGGATTTGCAAATCCGGATGCGTGTAAGTTTTAACTCCAATCGCCTTGAATTACCCACCGGATATAGCATCAAAGAAGAAGACTGGGATAATGCGGCCCAGAGGGTAAAGAAAGACAGGGTCAACAAGAAGAATGAAACAGATACGGACATCAACGCTTATCTGAACAAAGCATCATACGCCATGGATGATGCATTTAGGGAGTTTGAAGTTCAAGACCGGATTCCAACAAAAAGGGAACTTGAAGAAGCATACCTGAAAAAGATGAATGATACGGCTGCAGAGAAGAAGCTTCGGCAGCGCTCAACATTCTGGGTTGCCCTTGATGTTTTTATTCAGAGCGAAAGCAAGAAGAATTCTTGGCAGTACTCCACTGAGCAGAAGTTCTATGCCTTAAAGAACCATATCTTAAAGTATAAGGAGAATCCCAGATTCGAAGATTTCGACGACAAGGGGCTCACCAAGTTTGTTGGCATCCTTCTGGAGGTAGAGCATATGGCCAACTCCACCGTTATGAAACAGCTTGGGTATCTCAAGTGGTTCCTTCAGTGGGCGGCTAATAATAAGTATCACAACACTATGGACTTCAAGTCCTATAAGCCGCATCTTGCCTCAACACAAAAGAAAGTCATCTTCCTTACCATAGACGAAATCAAACAGTTGATGTCCACTCCCCTGTCTCCGTCAAAACAGTATTTAGAGAGAGTCCGGGACGTCTTTGTGTTCTGCTGTTTTACGGGACTACGCCACTCTGATGTATACAACCTTAAACGGTCTGACGTTAAGGGAGAATACATTGAGATTACCACAAAGAAGACCGCTGACAGTCTGACCATTGAACTGAATGATGTGGCCAAGCGTATTCTTGAAAAGTACGAAAACACCGAATTCCCCGAAAACAAAGCACTGCCGGTTATCAGCAACCAGAAGATGAACGATTATCTGGTTGAGTTATGTAAGTTGGCTGGATTTAACGAGGAAATCCGTGAAACCACTTACCACGGAAGTAAACGCGTAGATGTGGTCTTGCCAAAGTATCAGCTAATAAAGACCCACGCCGGACGCCGCTCCTTTATTTGCAATGCCCTTGCGGTAGGTATTCCTGTCAATGTCGTCATGAAATGGACGGGGCATTCAGATTACAAGGTTATGAAACCATACATTGATGTTGCCGATACCATCAAGGCGCGGGAAATGAATAAGATGAATAACTTATTATAGTTGTGTCTCCCAGCCGAGGCATCCGCTGCGGCGGATCCTGACGAAGGTGTCCTGGTCCCTGTCGAGGAAATCTTCCCTGAGGGACACGTTCATCTGCTGCTTTGTAACAACTGTATTCTCATTGATATACGAAAAAAGGCACCTCCTGAGAGATGCCAAGTTACAATGCGATGTTAAACGGGTGTTAAATCATTCCCTTATATTTCAACCAAAGCGAAAAGAATTGATCGTATATACTGTAAACTCCCTTGTCTGCCGTTATGAAATCCTTTTCTAAAAGTCCCTTTAAAGCGGACATGACGCTGCTGGCAGAATTCAACTTGTGTCGGCGCATAAATTTACCACCTGTTACAGATGTGGCTTTTCCATCCCGTGCAATCGCGAGAAAAAGCATCCTTTGTTTTTCTGGCATCTGGTAAAAAAGAGACT
>CADAOA010000093.1 GCA_902789435.1 uncultured Bacteroidia bacterium
ATCCTCGCTGGCAAAATAACCTTCCACGTTGACTTTGCTCATATCATACATCGTCGAAGCGACAGTGGCCTTGATTCGAGGATCCAGTGCGGCGGCATTGACTGCCATTCCCCCGAAACCACAGATGCCTATGATGCCAATTCTCTCAGGATCCACCATATCATTTGTGGAAAGGAAGTCCACCGCAGCAAGGAAATCCTCAGTGTTGATATCTGGAGAAGCCATCCTGCGAGGCTCTCCGCCTGATTCGCCGGTAAATGAAGGGTCGAAAGCTATGGTGATGAAACCACGCTCAGCCATATGCTGGGCATAAAGGCCGCTCGACTGCTCCTTGACAGCTCCGAAAGGACCTGTCACTGCAATGGCAGGGAGTTTTCCTTCAACGTTCTTTGGCACATACATATCAGCCGCCAGTTCTATTCCGTAACGATTATGGAAAGTGACCTTGCTGTGGTTCACCATTTCAGACTTTGGAAAAGTCTTGTCCCACTCCTGGGTTAGATTGAGAGTTTTCATATTGCTGTTTTCATTTGATTTGCAGGCTATCAGCATAATTGCCGCGGTGCAGACAGCCAGGTAATTCTTAATGTTCATATCTATTCTGTTTGGTAATGCAAAGGTATGTGGTGCCATCCGGTTATTCTAACCTATTTTTGCTATTATTCTACCAATATCGCAGAATATTTGAATTAATCACGATATTTTCTACCTTTACAAGCATTATGAAGAAGATACTGCAAGTCACCAATCCAAATGTATATGCCCGCTTTGTCGGGGCTCCGGAGATTCACCCGCTGGTTAGCGTCATACATTATGATGAAGTCTCACCGATCAGGGTAAGCCTGAACAGATATGGAGTATATGGTCTCTTTATTCAGCGGAATTTTCCAAAGAACCTCACATATGGAATGAAGATATTCGATGCGGCAGAAGGCTCTATCATCGCAGTGGAACCAGGCCAGATCGGTGGTAAGGAAGACAATGGAGAAGACCTGTATATCAAAGGATGGGTATTGCTTTTCTCACCGGAGTTAATCCGTGGAACGAACTTGGAAATCAGGATTAAAGACTATCATTTCTTCTCCTATTTCTCTGTCGAGACCCTAAAAATGGAGACATCTGAATGGAGCCGTATCACACAGCTTCTGACGCAGATGCGGCACGAGTTGAAGGAAAATGAAGATTCGCCGGCTTTAAGAGCGGTAACACTGGGTTATATCCGGCTAATACTGGAGTACTGCCAGCGCATTTATCTGCGGCAGATTTCCAAGGAAGACAAGACTTCATCGGACATTCTCAAACGCTTTCACAATCTTCTCAGAGATTACTACCTTGAAGGAAGGCAGATAGACCAGGGAGTGCCGTCAGTAAAATACTGCGCAGACCACCTGGCCTATTCTCCGCGATATCTGGGGGATGTCATCCACAAAGCTACAGGAGGCACGGCCGTCGGCTACATCCATTCCTTTGTCATAGACCAGGGAAAGAACCTCTTGATGAACGGAAACAACATCAATGAAACTGCCCACTTGCTTGGATTTGACTTCCCTCACCATTTTACCCGCATGTTCAAGAAAATGACGGGCATCACTCCTACCGAGTTCCTGGGGAAAAAATCCCTTTAAAGTTTGTCGTAATGGCTGTCACTTACTGCTTCCAGCCACTCGTTTGAAGCTCCTTCCTGCACGTCCTTATGATAGGTCAAGTGCTGGAACCAGGAATCCTTGGCAGCACCGTGCCAGTGTTTTACACCTTCAGGAATCTCGATGATGGTGCCAGGAGTCATCACGACAGGGTCCTTCCCCCATTCCTGATACCATCCCTTTCCTGCAACACAGACCAGTACCTGAACCTGCTTGTGGTGGATGTGCCAGTTGTTGCGGCATCCAGGCTCGAAAGTCACATTGGCAATGCCGCCTGCCATCTGGGCCAGATAGCTGTTGCCGACAAAATACTTCGCGTATGCGGTATTAGGCTCACCTTTAGGCCATATATTGAAATCAACAGGCTGAACCGGATGGTATTTCTCGCCGAAAACTTTTGCCAGCGCTCCGCGAAGTCTCTCGGCTTCAGCCAAACCAACCTTTGCCTCCAGAATGGCGGGTATCTCCTTTAGAGCTTCGTCACTTACACCCATGTTCCTTGACCCTGAAACATGGGCAACAAGCTGCGATTCACACCCCGGCAGCGCCGAGATT
>CADAOA010000094.1 GCA_902789435.1 uncultured Bacteroidia bacterium
GATAATCTTGTCCCCATTTCGTCGAAAGAAGATGCCCTGTATTCATGGTGTAAAAGGGTGAACTTGAAACATCCGTAATGCAGATATAGTAAGGGAAATCTCCATTAGTAGAATCATCATAGTCTCTTAATTGCGGAGCAACTATTCTTAGCTTTTCCGGGTGGCATATCGTTTCCAGTTTATTCCACATTTCATAGGTTTCTATATCTGTAGGATCTGCTCTTTCCTCCTTGGCTGTCTGAACCTGGTGTTTAATGGTTTTCATCCAAATATCCATTCCGGGGTTGCCGGATTCTTTAGACGAGAAGGAACCTTCATCATCAGACATCAGGACCGGATCGAGCCGTTTGTCTGCAGGGATACAGACCCAGCCCTTTTCATAGTTAAAGATGTAAGCAAGGGTGTCCTCTTTTTCAATCAAGTAATCCTGAGAAACAACCTTTGCGTCTTTTTTCAAAGATGATGCAAACACACGAGCCATCTTGGGAGTAACCAGATAGCTTTCTTCCGGCATTGATACACTAGCTTTTGTTTGGCTGTCGAGAGTGTCATTACAGTAGTTCTCATAGTGAATGTTCTCTTTTGAACAAGATATCATAAGAATTACTCCCGAAATAATGATGTAAAACTGTCTCATAAATGTAAGTAATGATAATGGTAAAGAATTAATGTCGATATAATTATGTGTTGGAGATGATTGTATTTTTGGCAAAGTATAAGACAGGCGTGGCAATGTCCGAAATGTCAAGTGTCAGAACAGAATACTGTAACGGAGGGTGAGGGCCGGTGTGAATTGTTTCCGGCTCTTGCTTCCCTGGATGATGGAAGCGCCGTCTCGTTCCTTCCAGGAATCAAAGAATTTGCTTCTTTGCAGCAGGAAACCCAGGGCCAAGGCGCTTTTTCGCCCGAATTTCCAGCCCAACTGCGGCTCAAAGAAGAAACCGCTGTATCTGGGATCCTTCTTATTCGAGCCCCCGACCTCGTCTCCTGGATAGCGCGTAAAAATACCGACGGCATAGCCCGCATCCAGATGGGCAAAGAAATGCTCTTTGCCATAGCCGAGGCGAAGATACAGGGGAATGTCCAGTTCTGTGCGGAACGACCGGCTGCCGGAACCGTTTGAAACGGTATATTGATAGCAGGGACGCCCGATACGGAACCCGATACCGGCTCCTGCCGTAAAGCCACCTCCCAACGGATATTGGGCGGTAAACTGGGGCGTTACAAAGAAGAGAGGCCCCTGCTTGAAGCCCACGCCGGCCGTCAGCTCGGCAGAATAAATCCAACGGTCTTGTGCCTGAAGTGAAAGGCCCGCAAGGCAAAGCAGAAAACAAACCAGAATAATTTTAATGCGTTTCATGGGTGATATGAATTAATAATCAATGTCCTATTGTTATGCGAAGTCCCGATGATACCGAAAACATCAGCGGATGCTTTGTCCGATAAGTTTCCGGTACCGGGTTTTCCGGTGTTATGGTACAACTTAATGTCGGCTCAACGTAAACGCCAATTCTTTTTGTAAGATTAAATTGAATTCCACCTGCACCAAGCAGAGAAGCGCAGAAGGCGTCTTTTGCAATCCGCTCTCCGGCAAGCGTTGCTCCCAGACAAAAATCTCCTTCAAATCCTCCACCTACGTATATATCCAGCCATTTGTTGGAGGCAAGTGTCCAATCCAGGCGTACAGGGATTCCCAGGTAATGCGCATTCTGAATCTTTTCTCCAGATGATGAATAAGTAAAGGAAGACCTGTACCAGGTATAATTGAGTCCAGTCGTAAAGGAAAGTTTGTCGTTCAAGGGAAATCTGATCGAAAGACCCATTTTCAGCGGGAAATAGTGAACGGCATTCCCAATGCGTCCGCCATGCGCATATTCCTGCGCATATTCCATTGTTGTGCCTGCTTCAAGAGCAGGTGGAATGATTGCGGCCAAGAGGCCACCGCCGGCTATAATACCCGTTGCTGGTCCAACTTTCATCAACGTTTTCGATGTTCTCATCTACTTCCGTGTTTTCGCTGTTTTCAGTTATTTCAACTTTAACCACCTCCTGCGGCTTGACATCAGCCGGCCGAACTTCCTGTGGCTTGACATCAGCCTTCCTTACAACCTCCCTTACAACCTTCGGGGTAACAGCCTGGGCAATGAGTGGTGTAGTCTGCTCGGGCTCGTTAACTGTGGTTGTATCCGCAACAACGGCCACGGTGGTTAGCGGCTGCTGGATAATCTGGATATCTCCCTCCGGCACGGAAGGCCTATGAAGGATCAGCACGGTAGCGAGCCCAGCCGCAACAGCGGGAACAACAGCCCACATCAGCGGGAACCGCTTCGGGGCTGGAGCAGCAGACGCTGCCTCCCGGCGGGCGCAGAACTCGGCAAAGACGCTTTCAGGAAGTGCGCCTTCCGGCTCTTCCATCTTGTCCTTGATTATGTCTTCCCACTGTCTCATCGGTCTTGTTCCTTCAAGTATCGTTGAATCTTGTCTTTCAGTTCTTTTCTTGCTTTTGCCAGCGTGCTGGTGGAGCCTCTCTCGCTGATTCCCAGCATCTTGCCTATTTCTTGATGCGAGTATCCGTCAATGCAGTACAGGTTGAAAACCGTCCTTCTCATAATCGGCAGCTCCGCAATCCATTCCCGCAATTTCTCCTTTGGAATCTTGGTCACCTCCTCTTCGGTGGGTTCCGGGAGGTTGTCTTGTGACCGGAAGTCCAGGGGAACCATTCGCCACCGGTGACGCTTGATCTGATTGAGTGCCATGTTGATGGCAATCCGGCTAATCCAAGCATACAAGGAACCTTTTCCCGTATACTTGAAGGTATCAATCTTGTTCAGAGCCTGGATAAGCGTTTCCAGCATCAGGTCCTTTGCGTCATCTTCGTCTCTAAGGTATCGGCAACAGAGCGTATACACCCTAACTGCATATCTTCTATACAGTTCATCCTCTGCCATTCTGTCCTTCAGAGAGCAGTACCTGGCCAGCGTCTGCTCATCCAGTTCTTTATACACTCACGCCTTCATTAGAACTGTAAAGGTAACACATTTCACCCGTATAAACACACATTCCCTCGAAATGCGTCTCGGGTGAACGCAAAATCGCCACTCTGCGGGTGCAAAGTGGCAGCGCCAAGGGCGTGACCGCTGCCGCGGCCGGTGGCGGTGAGCCGTAGTCTCCAGGACTGAGACCTGAACCTGTCAGGCCCTCTGGATTCGCTCCAGGGGGCCTTTGTTGTTCGCCCGGCACGAACGTACTCTAACGGGTGTAAGTCCCCAAACCGCCCTGATAGTGGGAAGGTTACAGCCAAAGGCAAGGGTGTCCGCCGTGAGACGGAATCTGAAGTTGCGCAGGCGCATCCGTATGTGTATCTGGAAGGCGTGGAAACAGCCGCGTACACGGGTAAAGAACCTAATCAAGTGCGGTATCAAGCCATATTGGGCGTATATGTGGGGTAATGCTAGCAAAGGATATTGGGCCGTGGCAGGAGCTTTTATGCAGAATGCTGTCACGAATCAGCTGCTATATAGCGCTGGCTATCCCTACTCGATTTTGATGTACGGGAGTCGTTTTTACGCCGATTGGCTACTGCTCTATTTGCTAAACAGTTCGGAGTGGGAGCCCATGCGGACCAGTTTGATGATACCGGCTCCTTTATCGTACCAGATCAGCAGGAAGTCTCCTTTGATGTGGCATTCCATGTGATTGGCCCAGTTGCCGGAAAGAGGATGCGGAAGGTATTCCTGGGGAACCGTACCGGTAGCAGCGAGGGCAGACAAAACCGCATCTAGGGCTTTCAACTTCTCAGGTTGATTCTGGATGCGCTTATAGTCTTTCTTGAACTGGGAGGTGAACTTCAGTTTCCACATATCAAAGTGAAGCTACCATTTTGTGAAGGCCTTCCAAGTCAAAATCCTCCAGTTCCACACCGGATTCCGCCTCGCGCATGGCCGCGATGGTTTCTTCGTTGGGCGTATCCTGCCCGGAGATGGTCCATCCCATATTCTTGGACAATCTCTTCAGAAACGGGAGATCCCGTTTGTTTTTGATAGTCAAAATAACCTGAGTCATAGATGATAGCGGGCGATAAGATGCCTTCCTCCATGGCAAAGGTAGCATTTTCCCCGGAAAGAACAAAAGTAAACAACAAAGAACTTTACGAAACCCCCTCGACGATGGTGCTCGAGGTCAGACAGGAAGGCGTCATCTGCGGCAGCCTCACGGACCCATTCCTGGCTATCAGGGAAACGGTCCTGAACATGCTGGCGCACAGAAGCTGGTGGGACGAGGACGAATCCCTGAGCGTGGCCATCTTTGACGACCAGTAATGCTTGTTAATCCTTGTTTCGTTAGATTCTGTACCGCATTTGTACCACGAATCACGTAACTAATTGAACCTAAATGCAGTCTATCTTTTGCATAGTTAAATGAAAGAATATATGCCGCCCCGATTTCCCGAAATGCCAGACCGGAATAGAAGGGATTGTCTAGTTTCTCTGCCAATTCTTGTGCGCGCGTCAAATAATAGATTGCGGTAGAATAGTCTTTGAGTCTAAGTCGAAGATTCCCATAGTAGTACAAGGCTCGCATGTAATCCTTAGGACTCCGATTGGGATGTAGTTCGAACGAATCCAGAGCTTCATGCAACAGGGTGTCTCGCCGTTCCTTATCAGAAACTGTCGGGCCTGTCGTCTATCAGCGCATCGGCCTGGTCCATAAGGTCAACGGCCCGCCGGCCGCAGCCGGCCGTGACCCACATCGCCACCGCCGCCACAAAAACCATCAAAACATGACTGCATCTTCTCGTACATTACAAAAATACGCAGAATTGCCCGGATTGTCAAATCTAGAAAGAGGTATACATAGCAGTAGTTATTGGAATACATACTGCACTGAAGAGGAAATTGATTTTTCTTTTTCGTAGAAGGTCACAGTGATCTTGTGTTCTTTTATGGCAGGAGTTTCAATGAAATAAAAACAAATATGTGACACAATGAGTAGTTTTAAATCTTCTGGCGTTATTTCTGAGAGAAGGCCGTTGACTGGAAATACTTCA
>CADAOA010000095.1 GCA_902789435.1 uncultured Bacteroidia bacterium
TCCCCGGGCAAAGGTTTACGACGACACCAAAACCGCCCCCTTCCTTGCCAAGGATGTGGACAAGTTCTGGAACCCTGACCACTACGAGAACTGCTTCGAAGTGTGCCAGTACATCTCCGGCGCGGAGTTCGGCTTCGACGACCTAGATGTCTATCGCGGCACAATGGAGGCCGATGCCCTGGAGCACGCCCTGGAAGACTATATCAAGATGAGGGAGTACCCCATGGGCAAGGTGATGAACAGCCTCCGCCTGGCCCTCACCGGAGCGGCTTCTGGCCTTGGAATAGCCGCCATCCTCAGTTTTATCGGCCGGAAAGAGTTTGCCCGCCGTATGGGCTACGTGGCTGAGCGGCTGGGAAGGATTTAAAGCCCGTCAGTCGTTTTCATTCGACGGCCACCAGTGAATGTGGCAGTAACCGCCTGGGTTTTTATCTAGGTAGTCCTGATGGTATTCATCGGCCGGATAAAAACAGGATAAAGGGAGTAGTTCAACAGGCATTTCATTCACCCCCAGAGAATCCTTAACCTGTGAAAAGACCTCCGATAGTACTGCTGCATCCTGCTGATTGTCATAATACACGCCTGTACGATAACGTGTACCCTCATCTTCTCCCTGTTTATTCAGGCTCAGAGGGTCAATGACCTTGAAGAAGCCTGTTTATTCAGGCTCAGAGGGTCTATAACCTTGAAGAAGAGTTCCGTCAGTTTATTTAGAGAAACAATATCTGGATTATACCTCACGTGCACGCACTCTGCGTGACCGGTGGTATCTGTGTAAACTCCGTTTGCGAATCCCACCTCGGTGAAGTCTACACCATCAATGCGCTTGAAAAATTTCTGGGCACCCCAAAAACAGCCTGCGGCAAACCAGATGTCTTTTTGCGGCCCATAGACAAGGCCTGCCATCTTCTCAAGATACTGCTTGTCTGTTTCATCAAAAGTTCCAAGTTCCTTGCTGTCTATATCAAGGACTGCCGTGATCTTGTTTTTATGCCACACTGGGACAACTATCTCGCTTCTGGATGCCGCACTGCAGGCAATGTGGCCGGGGAACTGCTCTACATCGGGAACAACTACCGTACGCTTTTCTTTCCAGGCAGTACCGCAGACACCCCGCCCATAGGCAATCCGTGTGCAAGCGATGGGTCCCTGAAATGGTCCAAGAATCAGTTCTTCACCCTCCACACGGTAAAAACCTGTCCACCAGAAACCCATTTCCTGATGAAGCAGCGCAGCAAGATTTGCCATATTGGCTAACGAATCCGGCTCTCCGGACAGTAACCCCTGCACCTGAGGCAAAAGTGACTTATACTTCTCTTCCTTTGTCATTTTTCAGATTTTGTTGTGCTAAGGTACAAATTTATTTGTAAATGAGACAGAAGATTACGATATTCGCTGTGACCGATCAAGAGTCTCCAACGCAGTTGGAAAGGGTTGTTGTGCTCTATATCTTGAATATGAAAAGTCGAAAACGGTCATTTCAAAAAAACGTCTTGAATCACTGCTATCAGCGCACTGCAGATGGTGGTGTAATCTTCTACAGTAACCTTGACTATCTGGTTTGGTTTACCATTGTCTGCGCTACTGCCAGAAAGCGTAAAGTGCGTATTCTGGCTATGTGCCCTATGCCGGACCACACACATTTCTCCATAGAAGCGGCGTCCTCATCGGAGTTGGCTGCATTTATGAGGGATTACTCCAGTCTTTTTGTTCTTGAGCACAATAAGGTCTGCCACAGAAAAGGGCCCCTTTTTGATACTCCGTTCGGTAGCGCACCAAAGTATACAGACAAAATGGTCAGGACAAATCTCATCTATGTGTGGAACAATCCGCCTGAACGTAAACTGATTGGAAAGTCAGAAGACTACAGATGGACATTCCTGGCTTATGCCGTTTCTGACCACCCTTTCTCAAAGAAACTGGTTGTAAGAAACTCGCGCTGGCCTGTACAGAAAGCAGTAAAGGAGATTATGGTTCAGTTCAAGGCAGGCCGTCCCCTGCCATACGCTCTTCTTAAAAGGTTGTACGAGCCTCTTACAGCAGATGAGAAGCAGCAACTTACAGACTTTATCATATCTACATACAACGTAATTGACTACAACGCAGCTCTCAAGTATTTCAACAGTTATGAGGACCTTCTGCTTGCCGTCCACTCCACTACCGGAAGTGAACACGACATAAAGGAATCATTTGTGGGCAAAACTGACAAGGATTATTCTGCTATGGTCAGGATCATATTACGGGAACTGCAACCAAAGGACATCCACGACATCCTTGCACTGCCCCAAGAAGAGAAATATGAATTGTTCCTGTTACTTCGCAGGCTAACATATGCAAAGACTGAACAGATAGCAAAGTTTCTCCATTTGGCCGTTAAACGGAACTAGCTCATTCTCAACAACTTACA